>JAYVRQ010000172.1:0-7022 GCA_043776145.1 Chthoniobacteraceae bacterium | reverse complement strand
CCTCGGTGCGATCGGAAAAGGCGCCGTTGCCGTCGTTGTGGAAGTAGCGCATCTGCGCGCGCAGATCGAGATGGGAGCACAGGATGTCGATGAAACCGTCCCCATCGAAATCCTCCGCGATGACGCCGCCGGAGATGCCGGGCTCGTTCACTCCGAGCTTTTGCGCGATTTCGGGAAAGCGACCGATGTCATAGTCGGACGCGAACACTTTCGGGTCGATGCGCCATTGCTCGGGAACCTGGTCGGGATATTCGCCTAGCGTCATGTAAGCGATGTTCAGCAGCCAGCGGCTTTTGAGGTCGTCGGGCCGGTCTTTCAACTGATCCATGAGCACCGGAATGGCGGAGCGCGATCCCTTCTGATTGCGATGCACGCCTTCCCCGGCGATCGGCAGCAGACAGGAAACCGCCGTGTGATGCGCGATGCAATTTTCCTGCTCGCCCGTGCGCAGCCACGCGACGGCCATCAGGCTGCGGAGATTATACACGTCCTCCGGGGGAAGCGGTTTGCGGTAGAGTGTTTGCGCATTCCAGACCGCGTCGAATTCCTTGAGCGCCTCCGCGTTCCATCCGGCCAGCAGCGACTCGATCCCGATGTGGTAGCGAAAAGGCAGCAGCTTCTCGTCATTCTGCCCATCGCTCAATTGCGCGCTGTAAAGCTGGGCGCGAAACATCCGGACGCGCTCGACGCTGGCGTAAAGATTTGTCTCGGGATCGGTCGTGTCGGCGAGATGGCGCAGACGTTCGGCCATTTGCCGCGTGCCATCCGGCGGTTTCGCGGAGGGCTCGGGTAGCTTTGCCGCAGCGGAATTCGGCGTGTGTCGCTGTTTCGCCCATAAGAAAATCGCGGCGGCAAAAATCGCGACGCCGAGCCCGAGGAACATCCATCGAAACAGACGATCGCGAGTTTTCAAAAAATTTTGGGGGACGCTTGCTTGAGGCATTTCCATCCGCTCCCTCGACTGTCTCCGCCGAGATTGCAAACGGGTTGGGACGGGCAGCCAAGTTTCACGGATCCGCATCCGCGTTCATCGTGTGAAAGCGGTTATCTTTATAATCTCCATAAAATCTCCTTGCAGAGAAACTGTCCTGCTTTACCATGTCGGGCAGCGCAACCCGCAAACCTTTTAGCAGAGCACAGGCCATTCTCTTCTCCAATTTCGCATGAAATATACGCACATCCTTCCACTCCTCGCCGCCGTTTTCATTCCCATCCTCTCGAACGCCGATCCGGTCGTCGATGATTTCGCCACGATTCCCAATCTCGGCACGGTCCTCGATTGCAAAGGCGGGCTGCTGCTCGCGAGCGACGGGAATTATTACGGTGTGGTCGGCGGGGACGGGAGTGCGACGGAGAACGGCAGCATCTTCAAAATGACTCCGGCAGGAGTCGTCTCGACGCTCGTGCAATTCACCGGGAACGGCGGCGCCGCTCCCGGCAACACCCCGCGCGGTCGCCTGCTGGAAGCGCCCGATGGCTTCCTGTATGGCGCGACGACGCTCGGCAAAATCACAGCGGGAACCACGACCACAAGTGCGGGCACCATCTTCAAGGTCAGCAAGGCGGGCGCGTTCACCTCGGTGGTCACGTTTGTGCGCGCGACCACTGTGCAGCCGCCGGAGACCAACACGACTGCTTACGGAGCCTACCCTGTCGGCGATCTTGCGCTCGGCACGGATGGGATCATCTACGGCATCACGAACGCGGGCGGGAACAACGATCAAGGCACGATCTTCGGTCTCAATCCCACGAGCAATGCCTTCGCCACCGTCTTTCAATTCGGCCTCGCGGGCGCGAATGCTCCCGTCGCTCCGCAGGCTGGGCTCGTGCGCGGCGCGGGAAATAATTTTTACGGCCTCGGCTACAGCGGCGGCGCGTCGAATGGCGGATGCGTCTTCTCCTTCCAGCCCGGCACTGGATACCAGTTGCTCGCGAGTTTCACCGGCACCATCGCTCCGAATTACGGCGACCGTCCCGCTGCCACGCTCATCCTCGGTGCGGATGGCAAACTTTACGGCACGACCACGCACGGCGGAAGCGGCGCATTCGGCACCGCGTTCCGTTGCAGCACTGCGGGAGTGTTCGAGCATCTCGCTGATCTGAACGCGAGCGCGATCAACCGCACCGCCGTGGGCCTCACGCTCGCGCCCGACGGCGGCTACTACGGCATCGGTTACTCCGATCGAAAAATTTTCCGCATGACATCGGCGGGCGTCATCACCACGGTCGGCATCCTCCCCGCCACGGCCTTCGCACCCTGGACCGTGGGTGCGGACGGCAATCTTTACACGGCGGGGGGCGGACACGTCTATCGCCTCAATTTTGGCACACCGCTCACGCCCTTCGCCGCGTGGAAGCAACTTCACCTCGGCAATGCCGCCGCCCCCGACAACGCCGATCCCGAACTCGACGGACTCGGTGCGCTCCACGAGTACGGCTTGAATCTTTTCCCGGAAAACCACGACGTGCAGCCCGCCGTCAGCGCCTTCAATTACGCCGAAGGCCGCCGCATCCGCCTCATCCTCCAGCGCGACACGGCGCACAACGACATCACCGTCGAAGTCCTCGCCACCGCCGATCTCGTCGCCGGGTCGTGGATCGTCATCGCCACGAGCACCCTCGGCGGGCCTTTCACCGGCTCGGGATATTTCACCGGGGAAACCGCGGGCGCGGGGGTGAAGACGGTCGAGATTCGCGACATCGTGAACATGAGCGGGCAGGCGAAGCGTTTCCTCAAAGTGCGCGTCACGCATTAGCGAGCAGACGCACGGTGCGCTGAGTCGCGCCGCGGTGGGTGGCGAGCGCGGCTTGCGCGGCGGCGCCCATTGCGATGCGGGCGGCGGGGTCGCGCAGGAGCGCGGCGATTTCGCTTTCGAGAAAGGCGGGGTCGGCCACGGTGCGCGCGGCATCGTGCGCGGTGATCAGTTCAACGAGCGCGGCGAAGTTTTCCATGCGCGGGCCGAAGAGGACGGGCTTGCCGAGCGCGGCGGGTTCGGCGGGATTTTGTCCGCCGGGCTGCGCGACGGCGGGCAGGCTTTTGCCGATGAAGACGACGGTGGCGAGCGCGTACCAATCGCGGAGTTCGCCGGTGGTATCGACGAGCAGCACGTCGCAGGGCTGCGCGAGCGGTAGCGCGGAGCGGAGCGCGATCCGCAGGGGCGCGAGGGTGCGCAGGATTTCGGCGGTGCGCTCGACGTGGCGCGGGACGAGGATGAGGAAAAGATCGGGAAATTCCCGGCGCAAACGCGGCAGCATTTCGGCGAGCGTTTTTTCCTCGGGAGCCCAGGTGCTCCCGCCGAGCAGGATGCGCGTGCTGGCATTCACACCCAGCGGCGCGAGCAGCGCGCGGAACTCCGCCTCGCGCGTCGGCGCACCGCTTGCCGAGTCAAACTTGATGCTTCCGGTGACGTGGATTTTTTCCGCGGAAACTCCGAGCGACTGCCAGCGCGCGATGTCCTCGTTTTCGGGAACGCAGACGGCATCGAGCAGGCGAAAAATTGGCCCGACCCAGCGGCGCGCGGCGCGCATCCGGCGTTCGCTGCGCGGGGAAAGGCGGGCGTTGATGAGGAGAACGGGAATGCGCCGCGCGCGGCATTCGGCGACGAGATGGGGCCAGATTTCCCCCTCGATGAGCAGGAATTTTTCGGGGCGGATGAGATCGAGCGCGGCGCGCACGCAGCGCGCGGAGTCGATGGGATTGTAAAGGGCCGCGAGCCATTCCCCCGCCGACTCCCGCGCGAGGGCGAGGCCGGTCGTGGTGGTGACGCTGAGCGCGATTTGGAAGTGCGGCGCGTGCGTGTGAAGCTCGCGCGCGAGCTTCAGCGCGATGAGCGTTTCGCCGACGCTGATCGAGTGGATCCACACCCAGCGCCCTCCGGAAAAACGCGCGCGCTCCGCCGCGTCGTAACGCCCGAGACGCTGCCCGAATTTTTCGCGAAAACTCCCGCGCCGGAACATGCGCAGCAGAAAACCGGGGAGCAGCGCGAGGAAGACGAGCGGAAAAAACAGCCGGTAGATGAGCAGCGAACGCCGGGCGTCGGCGGGGAGCGTTTTCCCGGAATCGCTCATGCCTTGATCTCGTCCCACAGCGCGTCCAGCTCGGCCAGCGTCATGTTTTCCAGCACGAGCGAGCGTTCCCGCGCCAGCGCCTCAACGGCGTGAAAGCGCGCGATGAATTTGTTCGTCGCGCGGTGCAGCGCCACTTCGGCGTCGATCTTCAATTTGCGCGCGAGATTCACCGCGGAGAAAAGCAGGTCGCCGATTTCGTCTTCGATCGCGTCGGCATTTTGCGAAAGCATCGCCGCTTCGACTTCGGCGAGTTCCTCGCGGATTTTCGCGATCACCGGCCCGGCGGCGTCCCAGTCGAAACCCACCTTCCCCGCTTTTTTCTGCACCTTCTGCGCGCGCATCAGCGCGGCGAGCGAGCCTGGGATACCGTCCAGCACAGACTCCGGCGCGGCCCCGCCTTTTTCCGCGCGCTTGATTTCCTCCCAGCGCACGAGAACTTCCGCGGAGTCGGCGCAGCGGTCTTTTCCAAAAACATGCGGATGCCGGCGGACGAGTTTTTCCGCGATGCCGCGCGCGACATCGTTGAAATCGAAGCGCCCTTCTTCGGCGGCGATCTGCGCGTGGAAGACCGATTGCAGCAGCAGGTCGCCGAGTTCCTCGCGCAGATTTTCGTCGTCGGCGTTGTCGATGGCGCTGACGACTTCGTACGCTTCTTCGAGCAGCCCGCCGCGCAGACTCGCGTGCGTCTGCTCGCGATCCCACGGACATCCATCCGGCGCGCGCAGTTGCGCGACGATGGCGACGAGGCGGTCGATTCCCGGTGAGTTTGGATTGGGCGGCGATGAAACGGTGGCGGTGTTTTCCATGGAAAGAGGAAAGCGAAAACAACCGGGAAGTGAAAGCGCGCCGCACTCATTTCACAATCACCGGAAAAATAAAGCGGGCCCGCCTTTCGGACGGGCCCGCTTGGAGACTGAGTGATTGTTGCTTTTGGCAACTACTGGCGGCGACGGACGAAGCCCAGCGCACCGATAAGGCCGGTCGCCAGGAGACCCATGCTGGTGGGCTCGGGGACGGGGGTGCCGGTTGGAAAGAGGGTGACATGCCCCGGGGTCGCGATGCCGGCCAGGGAATTTGCGATGGAGTCCGAGCCGACCATCCACGTCGCACCACCGTCGATCGAGAGCTCCGTGAAGACATCGAAAAAGCTGTCGATCTGATACATCCCGCCACCGATGTCGGTGGTCGTGACGTGTCCCGTGGACTGCTTGGTGGGGCTTTCCCGAATCATGAACGCTCCGAGGCCCGGCACCGTCCCTTTAAGATCCAGTTGGAGCATTTCAGTGTCAAAGCTGCCCGTGGTCTGGCCGAATTTTCCGAAGACGATGGTTTTCGTGCCGTTTATGCCGGGTTCAGTGCTGCCAGGCCCCCCTTCGCCGTGGGCTGGGCCATCGTAAACAGTATTCCCGCCCAAGGTGGTGGTGGCTTTGAGGTGCGCATCCAGCTTCGAGCCAAATGTTTCGATTTCATCATTAGGTCCGCCGATAGTCCCCTGGCCGCCGTGTTCGGTGAACACGAAGTTTGCGTAGGGCGCATGTTCCGGCAGGGTGAGGAGGAACGCGAGCGCAGGCCCGGCGTAAATATTGTGGATGTCGAGGCTGAGATAGGTGCCAGCCGGCGGAAGATTCGTCGTGGACGTGATGAGGGCCGCCTGCGAGGTCGCGGCGAGGCTGAGGATGCCGAGCGCGAGGGCTGGGAGATGTTTGAGTTTTAGCTGAGGTGTTTTCATAAGAATACAGTTGGTGATTTACATTGTTGAGGGGAAGGCGACCTCTGCCGCTTGGCAGCGGTGCCTGATGCACTTTGCGATTAAAGTCTTATTTCCGTTTTTTTGTCCAGAAAAATTTTGGGAAAAATCTGAACAAAAAAAAGGGGGCTCGCCGTTCAGGCGAGCCCGCTTTGAGACTGAGTGATCGTTGCTTTGGAGACTAGCGACGCCGACGGGCGAAGCCCATCGCCGTGATGAGGCCGGTCGCCAGGAGGGTGATGCTGGTGGGCTCGGGCACCGGTTCCAGGGTGACATGCCCCGCGTAGGCGGGACCGCCCCGGACTTGCGTCCCTGGCATCCACGTTGCACCGCCGTCGGTCGAGAGTTCCGTGAAGACGTCGAAGAAGCTGTCGATCTGGAACATGCCGCCGGGAAGCTGTTGGATCGTGACCTGCCCGGTGGATTGCTTCGTGGGGCTTTCGCGAATCATAAACGCGCCGAGGCCCGGCACCGTCCCTTGCAGATTCAGCGAGAGCATCTCCGTCTGGAAGGTGCCAGTGACGTTGCCGATTTTTCCGAAGACGATGGTTTCCACACTGCCGAAAGGACCGCTCCCGTGGACAGGGCCATTGTAAACAGGCCCCCCGCCCAAGGTGTGGGCATCAAGCTGTGCATCCAGATTCGAGCCAAACGTCTCGATTTCATCCGCAGGAGTGCCGGGCGATCCGTTGCCGCCAGCCTTGCGCCCAATCTCAGCCACAATCGGAGCGTGATTCGGCTGCGAGAGGAGGAACTCCAGCGCAGCCCCGGTGTAAAGCTGGTGGACGTTGGTGCTGAGATAAACGCCAGCGGGCGGAAGATCCGCCGTGGAGGAGATGAGCGTCGCCTGCACCGGGGTGGCGAGGCTGACGATTCCGATGGCGAGGACGGCAAGGCCGCCGCGTGTAGTGTTCTGAGTAATTTTCATTTTTGTTTTTTTGTTAATGTTTTCTCCGAGTGAAACCGGAGCGGCTTGAGGGAACAGTCACGGTGAATACCGGAACTGAACGTGATTAGGTGAAATCGGCGCGAAAGTGTCAACGCTAATTTGTAACAATTTTGCAGCAAACCGGTGGGAGCCAGCGCCCCGCTTCGCACGATCCGCCGCGACGCAAAAACGCCCCGGCTTTCACCGGGGCGTTTCAATTTCTAAAGGGTGAAAGAACGCCCTGGATTAGTAGCGACGTCCGCCGCCACCACCACCACC
>JAYVRQ010000171.1:0-7030 GCA_043776145.1 Chthoniobacteraceae bacterium | reverse complement strand
AAAGCGGATTCCTCGTTCCACCAAAAGATCCCCCCGCCCTCGCCTCCGCGATCGAGAAGCTGCTCGCCGATCCCGTGCTGTCCGCGCGATTCGGCGCGCGGGGTCGCGAACTGGCGGTGGAAAAATTCGCGATCGGGAAGACAACGAGCGCGCTGAAACATCTGCTGGTGCGGCGCTGCGGCGTCCCCGTGCCGCCTGCCGCCCGCGAGTTCGACCCGACACTCGCGCGCAGCTGGTGGGCGCGCTGGTTTCAGCGATAAATCTGCATGGACATCATAGGCCTCATTCTACGCGGACTGATCCTCGGTGACCTCCTCTGGTGGTGGCGCGCAGACCGCGCGGCCCGTCGGCTACCGCGCGGAATGCCGCTGCGCATCGTGCTCGGTTTTTTCATGGCCGCGCAGGCGCTCGGGCTTTTCCTCGTGCTCGCGAGCCGCCGTTTCGGCTGGCATCTCGACGGGCTCCTCAACGGGCCGTGGCTCACCTGCATCTACCTGTGGCACTGTCTGCTGCTGCTGCCGATGCTGCTGCTGTGGATTCCGTATTCGATGGCGAAGTGGATCGTCGCGGGAATCCGCGCGCTCGCCCGGCTGCGCGATTCGCGTCCCGTCGCGGATGGCTCCCAAATCACCCGGCGCGAGTTCGCCCGCCTGCTCGGCACCGCCGCTCCCGCTTTCACCACGCTCGGAGCCGCGATCATCGCGCTTCGGCAGATCGAGCGTTTTCGCATCCGCAATTTCGTCGTCACGCTTCCCGATCTCCCGCCCGCGCTTGACGGCCTCACCATCGCGCACGTCACTGATTTCCACGTCGGGCAGTTCACGCGGGGGGAAGTGCTCGATCGCATCGTCGCTGCGACAAACGATCTCCGCGCCGATCTCGTGCTCTACACCGGCGACCTCATCAATTTCGCGCTCAGCGATCTCGACGCCGCACTCGCCGTCGCCACACGGCTGCGTGGCACGCACGGCGTTTTTTTCTGCGAAGGCAATCACGACCTTTTTGAAAATCCCGCCGAGTTCCGCGCACGCACGCGCGCCGCCGGGCTACGCCTGCTCGTGAACGAATCCGCGACCATCGATATCCGCGGAGTCGCCGTGCAATTGCTCGGCCTGCGCTGGGGCGCGCGCGACCATCACGCGCACGATCCCGCGAGCCGCAGCGACAACGCCATCGCCGACTCGATGCGCGAACTTCTCGCGCAGCGCGAGCCGGATGCTTTTCCCATCCTGCTCGCGCACCATCCGCACGCTTTCGACTACGCGACGGACATCCCGCTCACGCTCTCCGGCCACACCCACGGCGGACAGATCATGGTCACGCAAAATCTCGGCTTCGGTCCGATGCTCTACCGCTATTGGTCCGGCCTTTATCAAAATGGAGCGCGCGCCCTGCTCGTCTCGAACGGGACCGGCAATTGGTTTCCCCTGCGCACGCGCGCTCCGGCGGAAATCCTGCACCTCACTTTGCGCCGGATCTGATAGTGATCTCGCGCATGAATTTTCCGCGTTTTTTTCTCACGCTCCTGCTCATCGCAAATGCGCGCGCCTTTGCGGTTGAGGCGTCCGGTCTGCGCGCGGCGGCGGATTATTCGGCGGCGAATCGCGGGACGGTGCTGCTCGTTCATCAGCATGGGCAAAGGGTTTTCGCCGAGGCGGCGAATGGTGGATCGCTCTCGGCGGCGGGAAAGATTTACTCGGGCACAAAGATGTTCTGGATTTTCGCCGCGCTCGCCGCCGAGCAGGACGGCTTGCTCGATCTTGATGAGCGCGCGGCGGAGACGATCGGCGAGTGGGCGGACGGTTCGGCGCGCTCGCGGGTGACGATCCGGCAACTGCTCAATTTCACGAGCGGCCTCGAACCGAACTTCGCGCTGCACGGCGATGGGATCGGCAATCGTAATTCACTCGCGATCTCGACGCGATTCGGCGCCGCGCCTGGCGGCAGCTTCATCTACGGCCCGGCAGCGTTGCAGGTGTTTCATGAAATCCTCAAACGCAAACTCGTCGCGCGCCGCGAGACGCCGACCACGTTTCTCGAACGCCGCGTCCTGCATCCGCTCGGCTTTGGCGCGCAGCGATACGTCGCCGATCGCAGCGGGAATCCACTGCTCGCGTCCGGCTTCCGATTGTCGGCGGCGCAATGGCTGCGCATGGGTCAGTGCATTTTACAGCAGGGCGCGCCGGTCGTCGGCTCCGGCGCATTTGCCAACGCGACGCGCGGCACGCGCAGCAATCCCGCATTCGGAATGGCGCTTTGGAACAATCATCTTGCGCCGGCTGGGCGGATCGTGGACCCCGAGGACATGCTGGAAATCCCGTGGAAGCGCCAGGATTGGAGCGGCGCGTGTCTTTGCAAATCCGCGCCGGACGATCTGCTGGCCTGCATCGGAAGCGGCGGGCAGCGGCTCTACGTCGTGCCTTCGCAGGGTTTGATCGTCGTGCGGCTGGGCGGCTTCGGGCGCTTTCACGACGCCGAGTTTCTCACCCGGCTTTTCGCGCGTTGATTTTACCAGCGATACGCGCGGCGTCGCAGCAGCAGCAAGCTCCCGACGGCAAACAGTGCGGCGCTCTGCGGCTCAGGGACGGGCGCATACGAGGCGATGCGCGCGGTGTTGTTCCCGCTGATGTCCATGCTGACGGCGAAATATGCGGAGGTGTTCGTGCGGACGACGGCGAACATGCTGGTCTGGCCGACATCCACATTCGCAGGGTCGAAGAGAAAATGACTGAATGAAAAATCGAAGCCCACGCTCCCCGGCGAGCCCACATCGCGATCGGCGCTGAAGATGGATTTCGTGCCTGTACTGTAAGGCGCGCCGCCCGATGGGCCATTGGAAAATCCCGCGAAGTCCAGAGTCGTAATATCGGTGCTGTAGGAAACCGCGAGCGTCAATCCCGTGAACCCGCCGATCGACTTCACCCGGAACATATCCGCTCCGAAGCCCGGATCGGTGCCCGTATTTGAGAGCTGATAGTAGAAGTCGTAGCCCGATCCGGTATCGACCACCAAGGTGCGCAGGGTGCCTTTGAAATCGGGTGAGAAATTAAAAGAACTATCCTGCGCGGCAATGACCGTTCCAGTGAGTCCCGCCGTGCCCGAGCCGAGCGCGGCTCCGGGAGTTTCGGGAGTTGCTTCCGCCAAAGGCACGAACGCCGTGAATCCGGTCGCGGCAGTGGAGAGTGCGAAAATGCCGGAGAGCGCGATGATGCGCAGGCGGCTCGTGCGCTGGCTGGAATGTGATGTGTGCATGATTTGATTCGCTGGCATTTTTTTCGGTGGTGGTGCTTTGCCGTCTTCTCCGCGGGCACTGAAGAATGAGGCCATTTTGTGTGCGCGAGTTTTAGCAGCGACCATGCCAGAAATGATTTTCGCAATTCGTGCGGACGTGATCTCGGGAATTCGTCGGCGGAATCCCCTTGGGATCCCCTCATTACTCATTACTCATTTCACCATGCTCACGGCTCTCACCGCGATTCTCGACCCGCAGCGCGTTCTGTCTTCTCCCGAAGACCTCGCGGTGTATGGCTTCGACGGCACAGCAGCGCTGCGCGCGGAGGCGGCGTGCGTCGTCCTGCCGCAGACGACGGAGGAAGTCGCGGTGATCGTGCGCTTCGCCGCGGTGGAAAAAATCCCGATCGTCTCGCGCGGCTCGGGCACGGGCTTGAGCGGCGGGAGCATTCCGGTGCCGGGCGGGATCGTGCTGTGTCTCGTGCGGATGGATCGCATCCTCGAACTCGACGAAAAAAATCTGACGCTGCTCGCCGAGGCGGGCGCGATCACGCAGCAGATCGCGGAGGCGGCGGACGGCGCGGGGCTGCTGTATCCGCCCGATCCGGGCTCGATGAAAATTTCGACCATCGGCGGGAATGTCGCGGAAAATTCGGGCGGGCTGCGCGGGCTGAAGTACGGCGTGACGCGGGATTACGTGATGGGCATGGAAGTCGTGCTCGCGAGCGGAGAGGTCGTGTGGCTCGGGAACAAGTGCGTGAAGGACGTGGCGGGATATTCGATGAAGGATGTATTCATCGGGAGCGAGGGGACGCTCGGGATCATCACGAAAGTGCTGCTGAAGCTCGTGCCCAAGCCTGCGGCGAAGGCGACGCTGCTTGCGACTTTCGACCGGATGGACGCGGCGGCGGATACGGTGTCGGCGATCATCGCGGCGAAGATCATCCCCTGCACGCTGGAGTTTCTCGACAAGGTGACGATCCGCTGCGTCGAGGATTACGCGCACGTCGGGCTGCCGCTGGATGCGGAGGCGATCCTGCTGATGGAGACGGACGGGCACGCGACGGTCGTCGATGAACAGGCACAGCAGATGGAAGAGATCGCGCGGCGTTGCGGCGCGGCAGCGGTGAAGCGCGCGGCGACGGCGGAGGAAGCCGCAAAGCTCGCGACCGCGCGACGCTCGGCGTTCTCCGCGCTCGCGCGGGTCGCGCCGACGACGATCCTCGAAGACGCGACGGTGCCGCGCAGCGAACTCACGAAGATGATCCGCTTCATTCAGGAAGTGGGGACACGCCACCGCCTGCGCATCGGCACCTTCGGGCACATGGGCGACGGGAATCTGCATCCCACTTTCCTCACCGACGAACGCAACGCCGACGAGATGGCGCGCGTGGAAAAGGCGATGCACGAAATCTTCGATTACGCGCTCGCACTCGGCGGGACGATCACCGGCGAACACGGCGTCGGGCTGGCGAAAAAAACCTTTCTCCCCGCCGCGATCGGCGGCGCGAGTCTCGCGCTGATGAAGCAGCTCAAGCACGCGCTCGATCCGCACGGCATCCTGAATCCGGGGAAGATTTTCGACTGACCCGGGATACCGCAGTTGGTTTAACCACTAACCTGCACTGACCGGCACTAATGAAGAATTTGGAAGGAACTTTCCCTTGTGAATTTCCCTCACTCGCAAGGTGAAGCCTGCGCAAAGTATCACGCTAAACTAACTCCTTATTAGTGCTGGTTAATGTCCATGAGTGGTTCCTTCCATTCCGAAATTTGGGTCAATCGAGCCCGAGTTCCGCGCGGACGATCTTCACGCCGGCCACCATGTTCGCGAGCTTCTGCCGCGCGGCCCAGCGCGCGGTTTGCGAGAGGCCGCAGTCGGGTGCGAAGGCGAGGCGTTCCGCAGGCGCGTGTTGCAGGCAGAGCCGCACGCGCGCGGCGACTTCGGCGGGCGATTCGAGGTAGTAGCTCTTCACGTCGATGATGCCGACCGCGACATCCAGATGCGGCGCGATTTTTTCCAGGATTGCGATTTCGGAAAATTCGCGACTCGCCATTTCGAGATGCAGTTCATCGACGGTCAGCGCGTTGAATGCGGGAAACATCGGCGCGTAGCGGCGCAGGCCCACGGCGCGGCCTTTGAAATTGCCGAAGCACAAATGCGTCGAGAGCCGGCACTTTCCGACGACCGGCGCAACGGTGCGGTTGAAAATTTCCACGAACCTCGCGGGGTCTTCGCGATGCGCGTAGCAGCTCATCGACGGCTCATCGACCGTGACTTCGCGGCAGCCCGCGACGATGAGCGCCTCGAGTTCCGCGCGCACGATCGGGAGCAGCGCCTCGGTCAGCGCGTAGCGGTCGGGATATTCCGCATTTGGAACGAGCCGTCCGCTCAACGTGTAAGGGCCGGGAACGCTGGCCTTCAAAGTCGGCCCGGCGGGCGCGAGACGTTGCAGTCGCTTGAATTCCTCCCCCGCGCCGAGTCCGCGCGGCGCGCGCAATTCCCCGACGACCGCGTGTTTCCCGCGCTGATCGTGCGCGGGCGGGCCGAAGCGGCGCGGCGATGCGCCTTCGAGTTCGAGACCTTCGAGGAAACCGTAAAACGAAAGGTTGAAATCGAGCCGCGTCTGCTCGCCATCCGTCACCACATCAAGCCCGGCGGCGAGTTGATCGTGCAGCGCCGCGATCACCGCGTCGTCCTGCATTTCGGCGAGGTCGTCTTTTCCAAAACGATCGAGATGCTGGCAGGCAAACTCCAGCCACGAGGGGAACGGATAGCTGCCGATGACGGTGGTGCGAAGCGGGCGGGGTTGCATCGCGGCAGTATTCGCGGCTGCCGCCGCGCGGACAATCCAACTTTCGCGTGCTCAGAGCGTGTCTTGCCCTTCCCTAATCTTAAACACAGAGACAAAGAGGACACAGAGGCACACAGAGAAAATAAAACGACGATTCATTTCTCTGTGATCCTCTGTGTTCTCTGTGTCTCTGTGTTTAATCCGGGTGGTGAAATGCAAGACACGCTCTACCGGATCGCGAATGGCTCCGCCTCGCCACTGCGCACGAGATGTTTCCCGAGAAAACGCAGCAGCCCGCGCGAGTACGGATGCGCCGTGAGCGCGCCCGAGGCCATGCCGGAAAAATGCTTTGAAGTGTGCTGCTCCAGCAGCCGGCTCACGAGCCCCGGATGCTTTTTGGAAAAGGCGCTGCCCGCGCGGTGGATCGCGAAAATGCGTCCGTCGTAGAAGTGCTCCACGAGGTGCTGCCACGCCGCGAGCATGTCGCGAAACCAATGCCAGTAAGCCTCCAGCGCGCGGTCGAGCGGCGGCGTGCGGCCATCCTGCGCGGGGATCGCATCGGCCAGCCGCTCGGCGGAACTCATCGCCATGCACAGCCCCGGCGAGAGCATCGGATCGACGAACCCAAACGCATCCCCGACCATCGCCCAGCCCGCGCCCGAGCCGCGCGCGGAGATGAGCTGGTAGTTCGCATACGTCGCGACCGGCGACACGCGCCGCCGCGCCGAAGTCGCCGCCGCGAGCCGCGCATCGTGCGCGATGGCGTTTTCCAACTGCTCCTCCGGCGTCCCGCCGAAACGCTGCGCGCGCTCCTTCGGCATCACCACGCCGATCGAGAGCCGCGGCCCCGGCAGCGGGATGCGCCAGCTCCAGCCGTGCTCCAGCCGCCCGATCACCACCTGCCCGTGCGGCTCGGGCCACGGCGCGTTTTCGTAGTGGGCGAAATGCGAGACATCGCGCCGTGGGCCGACGTCAGCGGCGATGCCGAGCAGCTTCGCGAAAAG
>JAYVRQ010000170.1:0-7036 GCA_043776145.1 Chthoniobacteraceae bacterium | reverse complement strand
TGTGCGCGCGCTCGAACACACCGAGCGTGCGATCGAAATTTTGCGTGAGCACATTCCACTCGATCCCGAAATAAGTCCGCGTCGGCAGCTTTTGCTCGAAGCTCAAACCGAAGAGCCGGTACTTGCTTCCCGCGACCGCGCCGGTCAGCGATTCGGAGACGAGGCTGCGATACGATTGCAGAAATCCGGCGACCTGCGCGGGTTCGAGCCGGATGCTTTCATCGAAGCTCGTCCCGCTCACGGCCTCCGTGAATGCGCCCCGCAAAATCGCGCCGCGCCACGGGCGCAGCGAGAAGCCGGCCTTCGGCGAAACGTGCTCCAGCGAGGTTTCGCGGTCGTTGATCGGCGGCGAGCGGAAGTTGTCCGGGTAGCGCAAATGGTCGTACGCGACGCCGCCGGTGAGCGAGAGCCACGGCGTCACATGCAGCACGTTGTAGAGATAGAGATTGATCCGCTCGAAATCGACCGACGCGCTTTTCGCCGCGGGCGGGTCGTCGTAAAACCGCGTGTCGAATGCGCCGTCGCCGTTCGCGAAATTCGTGAGCCGCACGCTCGTGTCGAACTGCCCGCGCTGGTAGCGCCCGCCGACGATCACCGTGTCCGGCCCGAGCGTCGCGATGTGCTGCAAGTCCGCGCTCCATGTCTCGAAGCTCGCGCGGTAGTCGAGATCGAAAATGTTCGAGACGCTGTCGAAGAGCGCGCCGCGTCCGGCAAGCGATCGCGCGGCGTCGAAAAAAGCGCGGTCGCGCACGATGCGATTGTGAATCAGATCGTCGAACACTTTCGGAGAAGTGATCGCCGTCACATCCGTGTCGAGGATGCTTTGCGTCGTCTCCTGCGAGGTCAGCGACTGCCGGTTCGCGAGCCGCCCGAGCAGCAGCAGCGTGCGGTTTCCGGGACTCCACTCGCGCTGCCAGCCGAGCAGCAGCAGACCGGGATCCTGCTTCTCCTGAAAGTCGTGCGTCAGCGCCGCGCGGGAATGCTTCACTGCATTCGGATCGTACTGCTGCGTCACGTCGCCGGTCTCGGTGTCACCGATTGCGGTTTGAAAAAAAACCGTGTCCTGCGGACCGAGTTGCAGCTTGAACGTGCCGAAGCCGCCCGCGGTCGTGAGGCGATGGTAAAGCCGTGGGCCACGACCGTGGAGCCAGTAGGCGTCGAGCGCGTAGCCGAGGTTGCCGACGGTGCCGAATTGGGACGCGGTGTGGCGGAATTCGCCGGTGCTGAAGTAGGTCGTGTCCGTCGCGAAACCGACGCCGTCCTTCTCGAAGAGTTTCGAGTATTCCTGCTGCGAGACGAACTGCGAAAGCGGCCCGCCGCCGACGGGCGAGAGCAGATGCGAGAGCAGCAGTTCGTTGAACGTGGCCGACTCGAATCGCGTGAGCACGCCCGTCGGATCGCGCAGCGCGTCGTAGCTGTTCGCGAGGAAAAGATGCGCGGGCGCGCTGGCATAATTGGCGTCCACCGCGCGCACCGCCTCGCGCACGCTCTGCTCGGTCATGCCGTTGTTGGCAAAGATCGCCGCGAGGTTGGTGCCGCGAATCGAACGGTCCTGATCGAGCAAAAATTCCGAGCGGAGGATGTTGCGGTTCTGGTTCAGGCCGATGGATTTTTCAAGATCGGCGACGGCTTCGTTGTAGCGGTTTTCCTGCTTGCGCTGGATCGCGGAATACAGCCACGGCGTCGGGTCGCGCGGGTCGAGTTCCTTCGCGCGCGCGAACTCAATGTTCGCCTTGTCGCGCCCGCCCACTTCGCTGAACGCCTTGCCGAGATAGCTGCGGAGCGCCGCGCGCGTCGGCTCCAGCACCGCCGCCGTTTGCAGATCGAGCCGGCCCTCTTCCTCGCGTCCCTGCCGGATGGAAGTGAGGCCGCGCCCGAGCCACGCATTCCCGAGCGCGCCATCGATCGCGATGGCCGCGTCGAAGGATCGCCGCGCCGCGCCCGTGCGATTTTCCGCCGCGAGCAGGAAGCCTTGCAGCGCGAGCGCCTGCGCGTTGCGCGGTGAAAGTTCGAGGCCGCGTTCGAGCAGCTTCATCGCCTTGAGCGTGCGCCCGAACGAAAACTCCATCTCCGCCGCGCGCACCCACGCGAAGCCGAACTCCGGCGAAAGCGCGGTCGCCTTCCGCGCGGCTTCCAGCGCGGGTTCGAGTTCGCCACGCGATTGCTGGTAATAAGATTCCGCCACCCACTCGCCCGCCGTGCGCGCTTCGCCGCCCGTCCACTCCCGATGCTGCACCGCCGCAATCATCCGCTCGATCGCGCGCCGCGCCGGATCGTCGGAGCGCACGCCCGCGAGTTCCGCCCGCGCCTTTTCCACCTGCCCCGATGAAAGAATCAGCGCCGCGCGCAGCAGCCGCGGGTCGCTGCTTTTCATCGCCGCCAATGCGCGCGGCAGATCGCCCGCGCGGTACGCTTCGAGCGCGGCGGAGCGCGCGGGGCCGAAGTCCGCGGGATCGAGCACGCCGGGATAATACAGGCACCACTGGATGATGTTTGCCGCCTCGATTTTCGAAGTCGGGCGCGGCGCGCGTCCCACTTCCGCCTCGCCCACTTCGTTGCTCCGCAGCAGCAGCCGGCCCTGCGCGTTGCTCAGCTCGAACTCGCCCTCAAACACCGCGACTGTCGTCTTCCCATCCGCATCCACGCGCATCGCAAACTCGGTGCCCTTCAGCGCACCGTTCGCCGAGGCCGTGCGAATCCGCATCCGCTGCGGCTTCCCGCGATGCAGGTAATAAATCCCGCCGCGCTTCACCCCGAGCGTATCGAGCGTATCGAGCGTCCCCGCGTTTTGCGCGGCGATGGCGTGCGAAATTTCGATCGTCGTGAACTCATCAAGCCGCATCACCGTCAGGTCGCTCAGCCGCACGGTCGCGCGGCTGAACTCGCCCGTGCGCAGCTTATGATCCGTCCCCAGTTGCAGCCCCGCCGCCGCCGCCCGCCACGCCGCCCCATGCGCCTGCGTCTCCACGATTTTCTCCGTCTCGATCACCACCGCCGCCGGATTTTGCGCGAACGATGAAAACGAAAACGCGATCGACATTCCCAACCCGAACAAAAGGCGGCGCACAGTTTCCATGACAGTTTTTCTATCGCGCGCCGTCCGCGCGGACAATCTTAAATTCCACGGTGTTGGAAATGCAAATGGAGGCTCCGAACACCGGAGCCTCCATTCACGTTTTAGGATCGGCGATTGCCGCGGCAGCTTAGCGCAGGCGACGGCGGTTTCGCAGCGCGACGACTCCCGCGCCCGCTAGCAGAAGAGCCGCACTCGCAGGCTCGGGCACCACGTTCACCGTTCCGCCGACGAAGACTGCGCCCGGTCCCAAGTCGCCACCGGCGTTGTCGAAGATTCCGTCGAAACCCACATTGAACAGTCCCGGCGTCACATCGAGAGACGCATTCGTCACCGGCGCACTCGCCACGAAGCTGATGCTGCCAATGGCGAACATCGTGGCAACGGGACCGGCGCCAAACGTGGCGGCATCGAACGTGTAAACCTGCCCGAGCGCCTGCGATGCGGAGTTCACGCCGGCGTTGATGTTGAAGGCAAACCCCGCGGGGAGGAATTCGGTCGCGGCGGCGCTGTCCGGGACTCCATTGAGCGTCAGCTCCGTGTTATCGAAGAGCGCCGAGATGCCGTAGGATGACACTCCGGCGAGATCCGAGGTGACCAGGAGATTCACGCTGAAGATCGCTCCAGGCGCCACGATGATCGTGCTTTGGATGCCGGGCGTAACCGTATCCATGTCCACCGCCACCAGCACGGCCGCGGGTGCGACCGTGATGGAGGTGAGCAGGGACACGAGGCAGGCGATGACTTTGGTTTTCATTGTCTGTTTCATGGCTAGTTAGTTCCCGGTGATGTCAGGACTCGATGTTCCAAAACGCGACCTCAGCATATTGAAGTCGGGCGTTCCCACCGCGCCGTCGCCATTGATGTCCTCGCGGAATTCCTGCGTCGGACGAACCGTAAGGATGGCCATCGTGCCGTTCTGGCCATCGAAGTCGTTGGGATTCGGGCCGGTCGTGCCGGGTGGCAGCGGCAGGATTTGCTCAGGCACGTTGCGGGCGGCGATTTGGACAACAATCGGACGCCATGTGGTGGTAACTACCCTGAAGTAAATACGACACCATGCCGGTATGCAGAAGACCGGCCCGGTGCCCGGAGGCGGAACGGGAGTCCAGCCAGACGCTCCGAACTGAGTCGGATTGATGTTGGTATTCAACTGAGCCAATTGTGGCAGCGGGGCCGTTGTCGCTGGCTGGAAAAACCGGCAGCCATACACGTAAATTGGCACACTCGTCGGATTCCCGACACAGACGAGCCAGCCGTGGGTGGTGCAAATCCAAGTGACGTGCGGGTCGCATGGACGGTTTATGCGCACGCCGTTGATCGTCCACCAGACCTCCTGATGAGCGATGGGTGTGCCGATCCTCAGCCGGACACCGTAATGCAGCATCTGCCCCACGAGCGACGGCAGCGGCGGCCCGGCATACCGGACGACCACGCAGTCCAGGCCGAAGCCCGGTGAAGTTGGGTCGTTGTTGACGCTTCCAGTGATCGAGCTAGCCGGCCCCCACTGCGGGTTCGGATAGGTGTTGATGACACTCGCTGGCGTGATGCCGTCACCGTAAAGAACGATCTCGAGATCATTCGGCAGGGAGTTGGGGTAGCGAACGTCGAAGTTTGGCAGGGAGCCGGTAATCTGCACCTGGGCGACCACTGTCGCTCCCTGCAGGATTGCCAATAACACGATGGCGCAAATCGACGAGAGCCGAAGCGCCGCAGACACTTTTGTCCATAAGACCGAGCTAGTTGTTTTCATGATTCAATACTGGTAGTTGCGCCAGTCGGCGAACATCAGTTGGGAGCGGACTCTATCTATGTCGGCTCGCGACCGGGAGGTTAGGAGGGCTGGCTTTGTTGAGGGAATTTCTTAGCCCCCACGCGCCGCGATGCGAAGCGCCTTCGCTTGCTGATAAGCAATAATAAGTTGCCTATTTTTAGCATCCCGGCGGGTGCTAGCTAGACAGTAGGTTCAGTCCCAGATGAGCCTGCCGGAAACTGCGCGGGCAGGTATGTTCGTGCTGCTTGAACCAATGCGAAAAATGCGCCTCGGAATGAAAGCCCAGCTCGGATGCGATCGCCTTGATCGTGATGTCCGATTTGCTAAGACTGCGCCGGGCGTGCGCGATGCGGCGGCTGTCGAAATAACGGCTGGGCGTGTGGTGAAGCTCGACATTAAAAAGCCGGGCGAGATGCGAGGCAGTGATGCCGGCCTCGTGCGCGACGCGCTCCCGATTCAGCGGCTCCCCGAGCGGCCAGGCATCCAGCAGGCGGACGGCGCGCTGAATCCGCTCGTCCGCGATTCCGAGCCGGGTGGGCAGCGCGCCTTCCGCGCTCATGGCGGAGACGAATGCCTCCAGCCAGGCATCCAGCCTGCGTTTGAGCCCGGTATAGACATGAAAATCCGCGAGGGAATCCGGCAGGGTCGTCCCGGTGTCTGGCAAATGTTTTCTCACGAAGCAGAGCAGCGCCACGGCGGTCGCTTCCATTTGCGGATGCGGCTCCGCGGAAAATGAGCGGCTGGTCGTTTCGTGAAAAAGGCTTTCTCCGCCGGGCCATGCGGCGTCGAAGCTGACGAGCAGGGTTTGCGCATCGCGCGGCAACAGGTTCTCCGCGCAACCCGGCGTCGCGATGACCCAGCGCGCGGCGGGACTGAGGGCCGGGGCCGCATCGCCCTCGCAAACCAGCCATGCACGGAGGTGCTGCTCGTCACACGGACCGCTCCCGTCGCCGATCCGAATCAGCCGCGTTTCCAGCGCCGACCAATCCACGATGCGGGCCTTCAGAAATGTTTCGCGGGCATCGGCGCAAGTACGCACAACCCCGCGTCGGTCGCGGCGACGGGCGCGTTGTGCTGTCGGCAGAGGGCGTGGCGACATACTCCTTTTTTAGCCCCGCTCCCGCCCGCGATGTCAAGCCTGAGGAAGCCTCATCCGCGCACCTGCGCCAGCGCGGCGTCGAGGCTCGCGCAATCGCTGATCGAGACGCATGGCGTGCCTTTGCGCGTGCGCTGGAGCAGGCCCGCGAGCACGCCGCCGGGGCCGAGTTCGATGAAGAGGTCGCACTTTTCCTGATCCACCAAATACTCGATCGACTCGGACCAGCGCACGGTGCCGGTCACCTGGTCCTCGAGCGATTCGCGAATTTCATCGGGATCGTGGACGGGCGCGGCGTCGGTGTTGCAGATGACGGGGAAGCGCGGGGTGCGAATGTCGAGGCCGGCGAGTTCCTGGCCGAGGCGCACGAAGGCGGAATTCATCAGGCGCGAGTGGTAGGCACCGGCGACGTTCAGGATTTTCGCCATGCGGATGCCGCGCTCTTTCGCGAGCGAGACGGCGAGGGTGATGTTCGCGGCTTCGCCCGAGATGACGATCTGGCCGGGGCTGTTGAGATTCGCCACGTCCACGTCGGTCTCGGAGGCGAGCGCGCGCACGGTGTCCTCGTCGCCGCCGATCATCGCGGCCATCGCGCCCTGCGTCTGCTCGCAGGCTTCCTGCATGAAGAGGCCGCGCTGCGCGACGAGCTTCACGCCCGTGTCGAAATCGAACGCGCCCGCGGCGGCGTGCGCGGTGAATTCGCCGAGGGAAAGGCCCGCGGCGGCGGCGATGGGAAAGTCGCCGATTTCCTGCCGGAGCGCGGCGAGGCAGGCGAGGCCGTGGACGAAAAGCGCGGGCTGGCAGTTTTTGGTCTGCGTGAGTTCGTCCTCGGGTCCGGTGAAGGCGATGCGGCTGAGCGGGCGTTCGAGGAGCGCGTCGGCGCGCGAAAAGAGGCTGGCGGCGGCGGGATATTTTTCCGCGAGGTCGCGGCCCATGCCGACGGTCTGCGCGCCCTGGCCGGAGAAGAGAAGTGCGATGCGTTTGCTCATAGGTTTGCTCCGAGGGAAACGTGGCGGGCGGCGCGGGTGGCCGCGCGTTCGAGAAATTCCGCGCCGCGCGCCATCGCGTCGGCGAGGCTCACAGGCTCGTCGAT
>JAYVRQ010000169.1:0-2177 GCA_043776145.1 Chthoniobacteraceae bacterium | reverse complement strand
GCGACGCATAACTTTCCATCGACTCCAGCCGCGCATCCGTCGCGCGCACATGTTTCCACAGCGTCTTCCCCGTCGCCGGATCGAGCGCGAGCAGGTAGCTCTCGCGGTCGCCTTCCGCGCCGGCCATGTTCGGATAATCGTTTGGAGCCGGCGTGCGTTGGAGCACCTGAATATAGAGCTTCCCTCCGAACAGGAGCGGGCTGGAGCCGTATCCCCACATGATTGCGAAGCGTCCATAGTCCGCGCCGAGCGCGCGCTGCCACAGGATTTTTCCGTCGAAATCCAGCGATGCGAGGTCGCCGTTGCCGTAGAGAACAAAGACGCTTTTCCCGTCGGTGACGGGCGATGACGAAGCCATATTGCCTCGACCGCCCTTCGGCGAAAGGTTGCCGGTCGAGAGCTGCTTTTGCCAGCGCACCTTCCCATCCTTCCGATCCAGGCAGAAAAGCAGCAGGTCTTTGTTGTCATCCGGCGTCGAGACAAACACGGAATCGCCCCAGACCGCCGGCGTCGCCCCGCTCGGGCCGGGCAGGGGAGTGCTCCACTTCACGCCCTCCGCCTCGCTCCAAGTCGCGGGCAGATTTTTCTCCGGAGACGACCCATTGAAGGCTGGCCCGCGCCACTGCCCCCAGTTTTCCCCTTCGGCAAAAACCACGGTGGAAACAAGTGCGGCGAGCGGGAGAAAGCGAGAGGCGGGAAGTTTCATGGCGAGAGAATCCCGCGAGGGAAGCGGGATTAGGCGGTGATTGCAAACCTCGGCATTGCGTCCAAGGAGCGGCGACATTCTTGTCGCCGACCCACCAACGCTGCGGAGCAGCCCATTCTTTCGGAAAGGCGGTGGTGGCGACGTCCGTCCGCGGGAAAGATGAGGCGCTTCGCGCGAGCGTGGTTCGGCGACAGGAATGTCGCCGCTCCTTGATCTCATCCCATCGTGCTCACCCGCTCCGCATCCTGAGCCAGAAAAGCGTGAAAATGAAACCCCTCCGCCGTCGATTGTAGCGCGGTGGCTGAGGAAACCTGAATCACAGCCGAATCGTTCACTGAGTCAGAAAATCCAGCGTTGCCCAAAAGCCGTCACCCCATCAAGATTCCAAACATGCGCTTCAGAAAATCTTCGTTATTAAACCATATAGGCGCATCAACCTCAAAACTTGGCGACTACCCTGAAACAAGCCTTCAATTCCGAAGACTATTTTGATGTTAGGCGACTCTACATGCACACAGCAATCGAAGCAGATGACTTCTTTTTTCCCAAAACGTCTCGGCAGGCTCGCGTGGCTTGGCCGCTTACTTCTCTTCCTCGTTCCGGCAGTCGTCCTGCTCGTGCTTACTGACCGGCGAGGCGCACTTCGACCTTACCTCGGCGACATGCTCGGGGAGATTATTAGTTGGGCTATTGTTGGGTTGGGACTTTTCTATACACTTTTCTTCATTCACCTCCCACGTTGCCGCAGCCTTGGTCTTCACGGTGCCGGCTTGCTTTTACTTATCATCCCGATAGCCAATATCTGTTTATTCATGATGTTTCTCTTCGGAGGCGAAGGGTATTGGACCCGAATTACAAACCGGAATAGTCCGACTGCTAAGAATGAAAACAATGTCGCCTAACCAAGCGACGCAGCGAGCTTCGGGTCGGTCGTAGGTAACACCGCTGTCGTCATCACTAAATCACCCATCACCACCTTATGAACCAAGGCACCAAACGTACAATTCTTCGCTGGATTCACATCCTCTTTGGCCTTCCGATTCTTGGCTATATCTATGGTCCGCCGGAGGAAGTTCTCCCATACCGTGACAACTTTCGGTTTGTCTTCGTTCCTGTCCTGGTCCTTTCGGGGCTTTGGATGTGGAAGGGGCATCTCCTGACGCGACTTATTTCCAAAAAATCGGACTAACACGGCCCGGCAATAGAAAAGAAAATCCATATGAAAGGCGCAGAAACTAAAAAGAAGTTGTCACCGGCACAGCGGGAAGAACTGCTTAAAACATTGCAGGTTCGCTTTGAAAAAAACAGGAACCGCCATGAAGGCATCGAATGGTCCAGGGTAAAGGCCAGGCTGGAAGCCAGTGCGGACAAGCTGTGGTCACTCCATGAAATGGAAAGAACCGGCGGGGAACCGGATGTGGTGGGTCAGGATAAAAAAGCGGGCGAGTATCTGTTTTTCGATTGTTCCGCG
>JAYVRQ010000168.1:0-7063 GCA_043776145.1 Chthoniobacteraceae bacterium | reverse complement strand
CGAGCAGACCTTCCTCGCCGCGCGGCTCCGCGACTGCAAGCAGCGCGGATCGCGATGACTCCACCTGTCCGCGCGAAAGATCAGCCCAGCTCGCAATGGTGATCCTTTTCACCGCGCGATTTCGCATGAGCAGGTTGAAATGAATATGCCCATGCTGCCTCTGTCACTACCACGGTCTTCCACAAGATCGATCCGTCACGGTTCCGAGGGCTCTATCCAAAGCGAATGCCGAACAAGCCACCGTTTTCCGTAGCGTCGGTGAGAGGAATCGAGAGCAAGTATTGATTGAGGTCGAAGCCAGTTCGCTTCTCCTTGAAGGCGTCGTCTTCGTTCATGGTCACGATGTATTGGAAGCCGAACTTTTCGGCAGTCTTGGCACCGACTTCGAGAGCGGCGGCTATTTGGCGTCCGTCCACCCCGTCAAAGAGATGACTGTCATGGATGAGGAATCCAGGGCCGGTTCCGCGTTTCGCGCAGAGTTGCATCATCATCATGTCGAAGCAGAATATCTGCATCTGTTTGATGCCCCGGCTGCGGTCACCCTGCATTCGGATATCGAAGACCGGGCCGTTTTCCGTCTCGCGCGGGTTCAGGCTGCCTGCAGATTCATAGAGGCTGCTTGATGCCTCCTCAAATGCGAGGATGGCGTCACGCAACAGCCCTTCCTGTTCGTTGAAATCCTGGCGAAGTCGGCGCAACAGTCCGGCGCGTTCGATCTCGAGTTCTGTTTTGGTGCCTTCCAGTGTTTGCGCAGCTTGAAACCGCTGACGGAGTGCTTCGACCTCAGACTCGCGCCTGCTCAGTTCTGCTTGGAGTTGCGAAAACTGCTGGAACGCTCCGCCCGTGGAGAGCACGCGCATGATTTCCGCGCGGCGCTCGACCAGTCGGCCCTTCTTTTCTTCACGTCCGGCGATGCGATTTTCGGCAGCGTCCTTTTCACCGCCGAGATAGTCTTGGCGGTTGCGGATGACGGACTCGTGGAATGCTCGCACTTCATCGAAACGGCGCAGTGCCAAGCCGGGCAGAGCGACACCCGCATCCGCGTAAAGCCGTTCCAGTTCCGTAAGAGGTGGCGGCACCTCGGCTGATAAAGATCGCTCCAAATCGCGAACGAGCTGGCGGTCAGCAGTGTTGTCGTTCGCGAAGCCATTGATTTCGCCAGTGAGTTGAGAGGCTTCACGCTCAAGGCTCTCGTATTCCGGCAAGACTCGAAAGTCTCCCAACCGCGCACGGAGTTGGTTCGCAGCCGCCTCGGCCACGGTGAACTGAGTGCGGAGTTCCGCGACTGTGCCAATAACCTCACCGAAGATGCCCGCACCTGCCGCTTTCCTCAGTTCCCTCAACGTCCGCTCGCGCTCACGGACACCGTGCCAGCCGCGCGCGATCGTCCAGTCGAGTCCGAGCAAATACATGAGCGCCATCTGCTGATCGCCGAGTTGCTGCATCTCGGATTGTTTTTCCGGGGTTGTGAACGCTCCCTTCGACTGCCGGCGTGCAAAGTAGGCAAATATCGAGCGAAAGGTTGGCGCAGCGGGATTCTCGCCTTCAGACGATTCGTCCAATCCAAAAAACAGACTGCCGAGAATTTGCTGCCAATTGGAATTCGAGAAAGTGGATCGCCCAACAGGAGGCGCAACCGGCCAACCGGTTGTGTCGGAAACCTGAAGTTTCACTTTCGCAGGCGTAGACCCTGAACGCTCGGCCGTGACAACCTCACCGTTCAGATCCAACTCGATTCCAAAGCTAAACGGTTTCAACTCTTCGGTGCGAAAAACTGACTTCGGGTCGTTCGCTGCGCCGAGGAGGAAGTGGACGATTTCCACGAGGCTCGTCTTACCGGCACGATTTCGCGTCTGTCGTTCAGTGGCACCGGGGCTTTTCTCCGCAAGCAGCACATTAAGCCCCGCCCTAAAGGTGAGGTTTTTGAACGTTGGCAGGTCGCTGAATACGCGGTGAATCATGCCGCCTTTTTGGCGATCCGCCCATTGGCGAGAGTGACGGCGTTCACGCTGAAAAGCAGGTCAAGCGCGAGGACAAACCAGTCGTAGGTGAGCGTCGCTGTCTTGCGTCCCCGATATTTCGCCTGCACTTCATCCCACAGCCGCGACACGGTTTTCGGTTCATCGAGACGACGCAGCACTTCCGCGCCCACGGAGAGGAGCGCGCGGTCTTGGTGCAGGCGTTTAGTCGGCAGAATCATGGTCGTGCTGGCTCAAAGATTTCGCACTGCTCAAAAAGAAACGCCAGCACCGCGAGAACGGCTACGCGCTGCGCCGGCGTGCGAACGGCGGTCCCCGACGCCCAATCGTGCAACGCCTCGAACATTTCGTCGCCGCTAAGCGGCGTCGGTTCCGAGCGCAGCGAGAGATACTTTGCCCGGAAGACAGCGGCGATGTGATCGCCGTATTGAGGGTCGTGCCATTTGTCGAAGAACTCGCCCACGAGTCGCGCCTTCTCCATTCCCGCTCGCAGTAGCACCGTGACGTTCGTGGAAAGCGCGTTGGCCGCGATTTTACCGGCGGACACCGGCCCCGCTTGCTCGCCCGCCACACCGCCAGACTGCGCGACGTTTTCGAGTACGAGCCGCAAATCTTCAAAACCAAGCGCAAGTTTTCCTGCACTGGATGGTGCGTGGCCGAGCAGAGATTTCAGCCCATCTTCGGGGATGCGCCGGAAGCGCAGCACCAACTCATCCAAGCCCCAATGCGTCACCGTCAGGCCGGGATCCGTCTTTTCCAGTTCAAGCAGCAGATTGAGCACATCGGGAGGCAGCCCTTTCGTCGAATTGTGAACGAAGACCCATTTGTCGAAATATGTTCGCCAGTGCAGAAGCGCGCCCGCGAAGTCCTCATTGATTTTCCGCATCGTCTCCGTCTGCGCCAACTCGTTGGGCGCATAGACCTGAAACAGCGTGCGTTCGGATTTGAGGTAACCGTCGTTCTTACGGTCACCAATATTGCCCCACGGCCTGCACGCAATGAAGTCTTCGGGGTGCGCGAGCGCCATGACCTTGGAGAACAGCGCCTGAAACGAATCACCGTTTGTTCCGAGGAACTGTGTGGTGAACCGTAGCTCGTAGTAAGCTGTGGTCAGGTCATCCATGCAACGCCACATGGCTTAGCTGTATAGCCTGAAAAAAGCCAAAAGTGTTTTGCCAATGAACTAAGCCCGCCCTAGCCACCGTGTAAAACGGTGACGGGAGCGCACTAATAATATGCACCAGCGAGGAACGGCGGGCTGCTTACTTCGCCAGCTTTTTCAGCGCGGCGGCTTTGTCCGTGGTTTCCCACGTCAGCTCCGCGTCGTTTTTGCCGAAGTGTCCGTAGTTCGTCGTCTTCAGATAGATCGGGCGGAGCAGGTTGAGTTGCTTCACGATGTCGGCGGGTTTGAAGCTGAACGTCTTCAAAACAGCGGCGAGGATTGAAGCATCGGACACCGCGCCCGTGCCGAACGTGTCGATGTGAACGCTGACCGGCTGCGGATGCCCGATCGCGTAGGCAAACTGCACTTCGCACTTCGCCGCGAGTCCGGCGGCCACGACGTTCTTCGCGACCCAGCGGCCCATGTAGGCGGCGCTGCGATCCACCTTCGACGGATCTTTTCCCGAGAATGCGCCGCCGCCGTGGCGGCCCATGCCGCCGTACGTATCGACGATGATTTTGCGGCCCGTCAGCCCGGTGTCGCCCTGCGGCCCGCCGACCACAAATTTGCCCGTCGGGTTGATGAGATACTCGGTTTGCGCGGTGAGCATCGCCTTTGGCAGCACGAGCTTGATGACTTTCTCGATGCAAAATTTCTCGATCTCCGCGTGCTCCGCATCCGCCGCGTGCTGCGTGGAAATGACGACGTTCGTGATCCGCGTCGGCTTGCCATCGACGTACTCGACGGACACCTGCGACTTCGCATCCGGGCGCAGCCACTTCGCCGCCTTGCCCGCCTTGCGAATTTTCGTCAACTCGCGCCCGAGCCGGTGTGCATACATGATCGGCGCGGGCATCAACTCCGGCGTCTCGTTCGACGCATAGCCAAACATGATGCCCTGATCGCCCGCACCCTGCTCGCCGGTCTTCTTGCCCTTCGCCTTTTTCGCATCCACGCCCTGCGCGATGTCCGGGCTTTGCGCGGTGAGAATATTCTGCACGAAAATTTTGTCCGCGTGAAAAATATCGTCGTCATTTACGTAGCCGATCTCGCGCACCGCATCGCGGACGATCTGCACGTAATCGAGCTTCGCCTTCGTCGTGATCTCACCGCCGACAATCGCGATGTTGCTCTTCACATAAGTCTCGCAAGCCACGCGGCTCGCCTTGTCCTGCGCGAGGCAGGCATCGAGCACGGCATCGGAAATGGTGTCGGCAACTTTGTCGGGATGGCCTTCGCCGACGGATTCGGAGGAGAAAATGTAACGGTCAGACATGCGGGAGTAGGGATGTGGTTTGCTGAGTGATGGGATGCGATCGGTCAAACAACACATTGACCAATCATGATGCGGTGATAGGTCTAATTCACTTCCGCATGGCGTCAATCGTAAAATCTCTGCGCCTGATCGCCGATGAAACGCGGCTGCGGCTTCTGCTGCTTTTGCAAAAGGAGGAGCTCTCCGTGGTCGAGATTCAGGAAATTTTGGGCATGGGTCAGTCGCGGATTTCGATGCACCTCGGGCAGCTTCGGCAGGCGGGACTCGTGCAGGATCGGCGGGCGGGGAAGAACATTTATTACGCGCTGACGGACGATCCTGCGCACGCGGAATTTGCGTCGGTGATCGCGGCGAGCGCGAGGGAATTGCCGGAAGCCGCGCGCGATCAGAAGGCGCTGCGGCTCGCGCTGAAAAAGCGGCAGGACAAGGCGCGCGAATACTTCAACCAGCTCGCGGGGAAATTCGGGCGCGCGTACTGTCCGGGACGCACTTGGGAAGGCGTGGCGCATCTGCTTTTCGCGCTCGCGCCGCCGATGGTCATCGCCGATCTCGGCGCGGGCGAAGGCACGATTTCGCAACTGCTGGCGAAGCGCGCGAAGAAAGTCATTGCCGTGGATAACTCGGAAAAGATGGTCGAGTTCGGCGCGGCGCTGGCGAAGAAGCATGGCTTCAAAAATCTCGAGTTCCGCCACGGCGACCTCGAAGCCCCGCCGATCCCGGCGGGGACGGTCGATCTCGCGCTGCTCAGCCAGGCGCTGCATCACGCGGCGAGCCCCGCGCGCGCGGTCGCGGCGGCGCATCGCGTTTTGAAAAAGGGCGGGCGCATCGCGATCCTCGATCTGCTCGCGCATCAGTTTGAAAAGGCCCGCGAGCTTTACGCCGACACCTGGCTCGGCTTCACGGAGTCGCAGCTCCACGGCTTCCTCGAAGACGCCGGCTTTTCCGGCATCGAGGTCACCGTGGTCGCACGCGACGAGCAGAATCCGCAATTCCAGACGGTGCTGGCGACGGGCGTGAAGTAATCTCCGCGCCGGGTGTGATTGAAAGTGTTTCACGCTGACGGGATGCGCGCTTGCTGCCGCCCTTTCGCTGGAGGACATTCGGGCTCGCGAAAAATATGCTCCCCATGAAACCGCGCGCCTTCCCCTTTCTCCTCAGCTACGTCGGCGGCATCGCCGTTCTCATCGGTGTCGTGTGGATCGCTGTCGCGGTCGCCGCCAGTCCACCGACGGTGCAGCGGCAGGCGAATGGCGAAATGCTCATCCAGCAGACGACGACCGCGGGCCAGTACTACCGCGTCGAGGCTTCCCCGGACATGCAGGCGTGGACGCCGCTCGCCACCCTGCTCAGCGGCGGAGTGCTCCAGCACACGGATTCCGCCGCGCCGTATTTTGCGAAGCGTTTTTACCGCATCGCCAGCCTCACGGGGACGGGCCTTCTGACGGGCGATCATCTCACCACGAGCGCGGGCGATGCCGTCATTCATCCGGTCAACCACGCGTCGTTCGTGATGAGTTGGAACGGGAAGATGATCTATGGCGATCCAGTCGGCGCAGCTTCGCTCTACTCGGGTTTTCCAAAGGCGGACCTCATCCTCGTCAGCCACTCGCACAGCGATCACTACAACAACACGACGCTCGCCGCCGTGGTCAATACAGGCGCGCAGATCGTCGCGCCGCAGGCCGTGTATAACGGCATGACCGCCGCGCTCAAAGCGATGACGACCGTGATGCTCACCGGCCAGACGATCCCCGCGAACAACACGCTGCCGCAAACGCTGATGAGCGTGACCATCGAAGCCATCCCGGCCTACAACGCGAATCACACGCTCGGCACCGGCAACGGCTACGTGCTCAATCTCGGCGGCAAACGCATCTTCATGAGCGGCGACACCGGCGACACGCCGGAGATGCGCGCGCTCACGAATATCGACGTTTCATTCGTCTGCATGAACGTGCCCTTCACGATGACCGTCGCCAGCGCCGCGAGCGTGGTGCGCGCGTTCCGGCCGGGCGTGGTTTTCCCCTACCACTATCGGAATCAGGACAACTCGCTCGCGGACTTGAACAGCTTCAAGCAGCAAGTCGGCACCGACCTCGGCATCGAGGTGCGGCTGCGGACTTGGTATTAACCTCAATCGTAAAGTAGCGCCGTGTGTCGGCGGTGCGTGAAGGCCGCTTCCTCCTTTTCCCAAATGGCGATCAACTCGCGCCACGGGTGGCCGCTTTCCAAATGCGTGCGTTCGCGCGCGGAGCCGAAGAGCAGGTCGATCGCGATCGGGTCGCGGACGAATTCATAGACTTCCGTGCGCCAGGCAAAATGCGCGCCGGACATTTCCCGCATCGTCGCGAGCAGCGCGAGGCTCGTGCGCACGGGCTGGAACGCGGCGCGATCGGTGACGTGCAATTGCACGCCGCCGCAATCCACTCCCGCGTGTTTTTGAAAAGTGGGACGAAACCACGCCGCGCGGAAACGCACGCCGGGCAGTTTCTCGTCGTTCATGCGGCGCGCGAGCTTGGCGGCGTCCAGCCACGGCGCGCCGCATAGCTCGAAGGGGCGCGTCGTGCCGCGGCCTTCGCTGAGATTCGTGCCTTCGATCAGGCACTGGCCGGGATAGACGAGCGCGGTGTCGGGCGTCGGCATGTT
>JAYVRQ010000167.1:0-7067 GCA_043776145.1 Chthoniobacteraceae bacterium | reverse complement strand
CGATGGTGGCGTCGAAATCCTCGACTTCGAGGCCGACGCAGCCGCCATTGGGATTCGGCTCCCAACCGGGCGCGCTGCCGATGCCGAGCGTGTGCTCGCCGATGTAATACTCCATCCACTGCGGGCTCGTCGTGGGGCTGGGCGTGAGGCCGAGGATGCCTTCGTAAAAAGCACGCGCGCGGGCAAGGTCGGTGACGGGGTAGGCAGTGAAGGCGATTTCGGTGACTTTCATGGAGCGTGGTTAGTTGGAGTTCGCATCGAGGATTGCGCGCAGTTGGGCGACCACGAGCAAATCCTTCGGACGACCGACTATTTGTTTCGCGCGAATGAGCGTTGGGCAATCCAGAAAGCGGCATTCGCCAAAGGAGAGCTTTATCGGAATGCTGTGCGCGCGGACAAATTCATAGTCGCCGAGATCGGGTAAAATGCCGAGACAGTCGATCTGGCCGAGGTCGGTCTTGAGATAGATGTTCTTGAATCCGTGTTCCATGTCCGCCGGCAGCGTGAATGGAATCTCCTGCGGCGTCATGCGGTGGTACGGATGCAGGTCAGCAAAGGCGGCGTGAATGCGTTCGAGATTCGTTCCCGTGAGCGGAGTGCAAACATCCACATCGAACGTCACGTAAGTCGAACCATGCGCCATCGCCGCGTAGCCGCCGATCACCACGAACTCCACTTCGTGACGCACCAGCCGTTCAAGCAGTCCTTCCAAATTCGGCATACTGCTTCTGGAAAGATTCGCGCATCGACAAGGCGGAGTTCAGCGCGTCGGCGTGCTGGCGGATGCGCTGCTCGGGTGTCTTTCGCCAACTATCGTAAAGCATCTGCACATCCATTCCTTGTGCCTCGACTTCACGCCATGCCGCCGTGTCGGGAACCGGCAGCACCAGCGGTTCATCGAGCGGCATTCCGTGCGAGGAAGTGATCGTGAACATGGCGCGAAAACTACGCCGCCTTCACTGCCGCGACAATCTTCTCCGCGGCGTCCGCAATGTCGCTGCCATTGATGACGGCGAGGCCGCTCTCGGCCAGCGTGCGTTTGCCGGCTTCGACGTTGTTGCCTTCAAGGCGGACAACAAGCGGGATGTGAAGCTGCGTCTCTTTCGCCGCAGCGACGATGCCAGTGGCGATGACGTTGCAATCCATAATGCCGCCGAAGATGTTCACGAGGATGCCTTCCACGTTCGGGTCGCTGAGGATGATCTTGAACGCGCTCGTCACTTGCTCCTTCGACGCGCCGCCGCCGACATCGAGGAAGTTCGCGGGGCGTCCGCCGCAGTGCTGGATGATGTCCATCGTCGCCATCGCAAGGCCCGCGCCGTTGACGAGGCAGGCAATGTTTCCGTCGAGGCCGATGTAGTTCAGGTTGAACTCGGAAGCGGCGACTTCGCGCGGGTCTTCCTCGGTCTTGTCGCGCAACGCGGCGATCTCCGGCTGACGGTAGAGCGCATTGTCGTCGAAATTAAATTTCGCATCGAGTGCGAGCAGCAGGCCGTCGGGCGTGACGACGAGCGGGTTCACTTCGATCATCGAGCAATCGCGCGCCATGAAGAGCTTGAACATCGCGCTGAAGAGTTTCCCGGCCTGCGCCATGAGCTTGCCATCGAGGCCGAGCGCGGCGGCGAGTTTGCGCGTCTGGTAGGGCTGGAGACCGATGGTCGGATGGATCGCTTCGCGAAAAATGCGCTCGGGCGTTTTCTCCGCGACGGCCTCGATGTCCATGCCGCCCTCGGTGCTCGCGATGACCATCGGCGCACTGCTCCCGCGATCGAGCAGGATGGCGAAGTAAAGTTCGCGCGCGATGTCCACCGCTTCCGCGACAAGCACCTTGCTCACGACCTTCCCCTCCGCGCCGGTCTGATGCGTCACAAGCGTTTGCCCGAGCATCTTTTCCGCGACTTCGCGCGCCTTCTCCGGCGTGTCGCAAAGATGCACGCCGCCCTTGAAGCTATTCGTAAAAGTCCCCTTCCCTCGCCCACCCGCGTGGATCTGCGCCTTCACGACGATCTTGCTCGTGCCGAGTTCAGTCGCCGCAGCGAAGGCATCATCGGGAGTTGCGGCGACAAAGCCGCGCGACGTGGCGACGCCAAATTTTTCAAACAGTTCGCGGGCCTGGTATTCGTGGATGTTCATGGAAGAAAATTGAGTGTTGAGAGATGAGTGGCGCAATGAGTGTCGAGAGAGCGTCGCGTTGTGCAGACGCGCCACTCAACACTCAACTCTCATCACTCAACCTCCCCGCTAGTTCCCCGAGCCGACGTATTGCGCCGAGTAGGTCTCGAACTTCGCGTTCTGTCCGACGGCGGGCGTTTTCTCCACGTCATACACGCTGTTCCCGACGATCGACTCCGATTGCGTGTCCCAGATCATCACCGCCTTCTTCGCGCGCGGCGAGGTGTCCTTGTTCCTCTCGGTATCGACCGCGATGTAGCGCACCCGCTTCTGCTTCAGCGTCTGCTTTTTCCCGACCGACATGCGTCCGTAATAAACCCGTGCGCGCTGCTCGGCGACCCGACGCTGACGTTCGGTGGCCTGATGTTTCGCGATGACGTAAGCCGTCGCCGCCGCGATGGCCCCCGCCGCCGCGCCGATGGCGATGGACTGTCCGGTGCTCGCCCCCGCCGCGCGCGCGATCGTGCCGGCGGCGAGGCCGGTGATGCTGCCGAACACGGCGGCGTTTTCGCCGGGAGTCATATTTTCGCAGCCCGTCGCGAAGATCGCGGCGGTCGCGGAGAGAGAAGCGATGGAGGTCGTGAGACGATTCATGGGCGGGGTTGTAGGAGCGGCCATCGTGGAGTGCAAGCGTGGAAAGTGAAATCGTGCTCGTCCTCCTACTCGTCCTCGTCCTCGAAACGACCGAGGATTTCGAGGACGAGTAGGAGGACGAGCACGAGCACGATTTGCGCGTCGCGAGCTTTCGCATTGCGGCCCACCGCCTCCTCCCGCTATCTCCATGAGCTTCCATGAAATCCGCCATCATCCGCTTCCCCGGCTCGAACTGCGATCAGGACTGCCATCTCGCGCTCCGCGAAATGGGCGTCGAGGTCGATTACGTGTGGCACAAGGACACGAGCGTCGCGGGCTGCGATCTCATCGTGCTGCCCGGCGGATTTTCCTACGGCGACTATTTGCGCTGCGGAGCCATCGCGCGCTTTTCGCCCATCATGCAGTCGGTGAAACGCGCCGCCGCCGCCGGGACGCCCGTGCTCGGGATTTGCAACGGCTTTCAAATTCTCTGCGAAGCCGGGCTGCTGCCCGGCGCGCTCATCCGCAATCGCTCGCTGCACTTTATCTGCGAGCATGTGCGCGTGCGCGTGGAAAATAATGCGACGCTCTGGACGAATGCCGCCGCCTCACGTCAGGTGCTCCGCATTCCCATCGCGCATGGCGAAGGCAGCTACGTCGCCGATGCCGAGACGCTGCGCGGGCTCAATGAGCGCCGCCAGATTCTCCTGCGCTACTGCGACGCGGGCGGCGGTGTCACTGACGCCGAAAACCCGAACGGCTCCGCCGAAAACATCGCGGGCATCTGCAACGAAGCGGGCAACGTCTTCGGCCTCATGCCGCATCCCGAGCGTGCCTGCGATGCGCGCCTCGGCAGCAGCGACGGGCGCATCCTTTTCGACTCCATCCTCGCGCAAATCGCCGCGCGCCAAGCCGCATGAAACTCGGCTTCATCGGCTCCGGCAAAATGGCTTCCGCGCTCGTCCGCGGCGTCACGCAAAGCGGCGCGATTTCGCGCGACGCGATCCTCGTCACCGATATTTATCCCGCCGCCGCGCAGCAACTCGCCGCCGAAGCCGGAGTCACCGCACTCGCCAGCAACTCCGAAGTCGCCGCCGCCTCGGATGCGCTGGTGATTTGCGTGAAGCCGCACGACGCGCTCGCCGCCCTGCACGCGCTCGACACGGCGGGGAAGCTCGTCATTTCCATCGTCGCCGGGCTCACGCTTGCCTCGTTGCAAGAGGCCGCTGGAAAAGACACGCGCATCATCCGCGTGATGCCGAATACACCCGCGCTCGTGCATGAAGGCGCGGCTGCCTACGCGCTCGGCGCAGGCACGACGGCGGACGACGGCGCAGTCGCGGACACGATCTTCGGCGCGGTGGGAAAAGTCTTCGCGGTGAAAGAGGCGTTGATCGACGTGGTGACGGGCCTGAGCGGGAGCGGCCCCGCTTACATCTACCTCGTCATCGAAGCGATGGCCGACGGCGCGGTGCTCATGGGCTTGCCGCGCGAACTCGCGCTCCAGCTCGCCGCGCAAACCGTGCTCGGCTCCGCGAAAATGGTGCTCGAAACGGGACTGCATCCCGCCGTGTTGCGCGATCAAGTCACCAGCCCCGGCGGCACCACGATCGCCGCCATCGAGGCGCTCGAAGCCGGCGGCGCGCGAGCCGCCTTCATCGCCGCCGTGCGCGCCGCGACCGAACGCGCCCGCGACCTCGGCGGCGCGAAGTAAATGCGCGCCGCCGCGATCCTCCTCGCGCTCGCCGCCGCTGCCGTCGCCGCACCCAAACCGGCGCAGAAATCCACGCCGAAGCCCGCGGCCAAAACCCGCTCCGCGCCGACCATCGCGGGTTCTCCCGGCGCGGGGCAGCCCTCCGTGAAAAACGCCATCGCGCTGATGCAGAAGGACGACCTTGCCGGGGCGAAAGCCGCGTTGCATGAAGCACTGAAGGCCGCGCCGAACGACGCGCTGATTCTGCTCAATCTCGGCATCGTCGAGTACCGCCGGAAAAACTTTCCCGAAGCCGAAACCCTGCTCCAGCGCGCCGTCCGCAACGATCCCGCTCTGGCGCAGGCGTGGATGATCCTCGGCGTGGTGCGGCAGGATCAGGGCAAGCTCGACGCCTCCCTCGCCGCGCTCGCGCAAGCCGTTTTCCTCGATCCAAAAAATGCCCGCGCGCATCACTACCTCGGCGTCACCGTCGGGCGGAAAGGCTGGTATTCCGGCGCGGAGGACGAGATGCGCAAAGCCATCGAACTCCAGCCCGACTACGCCGAAGCGCACTTCAATCTCGCCGTCTTCTATCTCCAGCGACAACCGCCCGCCGTCGAACTCGCGCGCCGCCATTACCAAAAAGCCCTCGATCTCGGCGCAGCCCCGGATGCGCAAGTCGCGCGCTCGATCGGCGAATGAAAGCTCTTTTGAAACGCAGCGACGCAGAGACGCAGAGATCGCAGGGAGGATTCCGCAGCGGAAATCTCTGCGTCCTCTGCGCCTCTGCGTCTCTGCGTTTTCAAAATGCAGCGACCGACTTCCGTCTGGCCCCCGCTTTTTCAGGAGGCGCATAGTCCCGCCCAATGTCCGACTTTTTCCAAACTGGCGCGATCTCCACGCTGCACCGGCTCGGCGAACCCGATCTGCCAAGGATGGAGCGCGAACTCGCGCAGTTTGCGCAGGAGACGCCCATCGCGCTCGTCCTCCCGTGCCACACGCGCGAACTCGGTTCGCCCGCGCTGGAATTGATCGCGCGGGAATTGCAGAGCGTCGCGTACCTGCGCCAGATCGTCGTCGGCATTGACGCCGCGACTCGCGCCGACTGGCTGAAGGCGCGCCAGTTTTTCGCCCGGCTCCCGCAACAGCCGGTCCTCATCTGGAACGACGGCCCGCGAATGCGCAAGCTGCTGAGCCGCGTCGAGACCGCCGAACTTTCCACCGGCCCCGCAGGCAAAGGGCGCAACGTGTGGACGTGCTTCGGCTACGTCCTCGCGAGCGAGCAGGTCCGCATGGTCGCGCTGCACGATTGCGACATCGTGAACTACGATCGCGAACTGCTCGCGCGACTTTGCTACCCCGTCGCGCATCCGAGTCTCGGCTTCGATTTTTGCAAAGGCTACTACGCGCGCGTCACCGACAAACTCAATGGCCGCGTCATGCGCCTGCTCGTCACGCCGCTGCTCCGCGCGCTCCGCAGCATCCTCGGCCCGCACCCATTCCTGGTTTATCTCGACACCTTCCGCTACCCGCTCGCCGGCGAAATTTCGATGCACCTCGAACTCGTCGGGCGGCTGCGCATTCCCTTCGACTGGTCGCTCGAAGTCGGCACGCTCGCGGAAGTCTTTCGCAACGCCGCGCCCCGCGCCATCTGCCAGTCGGAGCTGTGCGGAAATTACGATCACGCCCATCAAGAACTCTCGCCCGCCGACTCGCGGCGCGGCCTCAACAAAATGGCCATCGACATCGCCAAGGCCGTCTTCCGGCGCATGGCTGCGGAGGGCATCCGCCTTGATGCGGGCCTCTTCGACACGCTGCTCATTTCCTATCTCCGCCAGGCCGAGGACGCGCTGCGCTTCTACTCCGCCGACGCCGCGATCAACGGCCTGCGTTTTCCACGGCACGAGGAGGAAAGCGCGGTCTCCACTTTCGTCCGCAGCATTCGCACGGCGGCGAAAGCCTTTCAGGAAGACCCGATGGCGCTGCCGCTCATCCCAAATTGGAATCGTCTGAAATCCGCGCTGCCGACTTTTTTCGAGGAGCTGCTGGAAGCCGTCGCGCTGGATAATAAGGGCAACTGCTAGTTTGGCAGGGGATTCGGCGGAAGCGGCGCGGCTGGCTCCGGTGCCGCGGGCGCGGGTTGCGCAGGCGGCGCGGGCGCGGCGGGCTTGTCGATGAGCGGCAGCACAAGCGCCTCTTCGTCCGGCTTGCTCACCGCGAAAACGCCGGTGAGTCCATCGCCGGTGGCATTCCACATTTCGTCAGCGGACATGGCCCCGACGATCAGCCTGCCCGCAGTATTCGCACTCGTCTTGAACGTCACGACCACCGTCGGCTTGTCGAGGCCGTCCTCCGGTTTCGCCGCGCCGTTCCACCGCACGGCGCGCAAGCTGGAGAGCGTGTTCACGAGCGACTGCGCGTTCACCTGATTCAAATTTCCATCGCCCTTCGCGAGCTTCCATTTGTCCTTCTCGCGTTCCAGCGACACAGGCGGCTGCTCGCCGCGCGTCACCTCGACTGCGGTGATTTCCTCCGGCTTCATTTTGTAAATCGCGAGTTCCTGCCACTGGATCGGATCGGTGCGAATCCCATCGAGCGCCGACTTCGGGAGCGACACGATGAACGGCTC
>JAYVRQ010000166.1:0-7084 GCA_043776145.1 Chthoniobacteraceae bacterium | reverse complement strand
ACCGTCGCCGCGATTTCCTCGCGCAGCAGTTCGTGAAAGCGGCGACGCAGCCGATGCACCGTCACCCGCAGCGCGACCACGGTCATCTGCAAACGCTCGCCGATCACCGCATACGGAGTCGAAGTTTCATCCGACCAAAGATGCGGCTCCAGCTCATCGAAAAGCTCGCCCTTTCCCCCCGCCGAAAACTCCCGCCGCAACCGCGCCAGCCCTGCATACACCATCGTCTGCGCCCACTGCCGCTCGAAAATCCGCTCCGGCGAGAGTGTATCCACCGGCTCCAGCGCGTAGCGTTCCTCCGCCTCCTGCGCATCCCAAGAAATCGCCGCCACTCCGCCCCCGCGTTTTTCCGCCGAAGCATTCCGATGCTCGTTCCGAAGGTAATGTTCGAGCGACCGCAGCAACCAAGTGCGAAACCTTCCCTTCACCGGGTCCGCATCTGCGAACGCCTCATTGCGCAGCAGCTTCGCAAAAAATCCCTGCGTCAAATCCTGCGCATCCTCCGCCGAATACCCATGCCGCCGCACGCAGCAGTAAAGCGGATACCAATACTGCTCACACAATTGCCCCAGCGCGGTCCCTGCGTCCGCTCCCGCCCGCATCACGAGGCTCCAGCGTGTGGTGTGAAACACGCCCTGCGGCCGAGAGTTTTCCGGTAGCGGCGAGGACATCGGATTACTCGCGCAGCCGCGCCTGGATGAAGGCGCGGCAGATGTGGAGCTGGCCGTAGGTGATCGTTTCGCCGAGCGAGTCTTTCACCGGGCCGAGGCGGTCGAGGCCGTGGACGGCGAACGCGGCTTCCATGCGGGCCTGCTCGTCGGCGGTGTAGAAACGGCGCGGGTCGCACGTTTGGCCGGTCGCGATCAATTCGGCGATGTGCTGCTGCACGGTGCCGGTGTTCATGCGGCGGAGGCGGGCGATTTCTTCCAGCGACTTTCCGCTGGAAAATAAATCCCACGTTTCGCGCGACGAACCACTCGCGACGGGGCGCGGCGCGGGGCCGGTGAGCGGACGGAGCGAGTCGGCGAAAACCTGGCGCGGATTTTCGCGCAGATACTTTTGGATCGCGTCCATGAACTGCGCGCCGAACTCGTCGAGCTTCTTCGCGCCGACGCCGGTGATGTTCGCGAAGGCGCGCTCGGTGACGGGATACTCGCGCGCCATCACGCGGAGTGAAACGTCGGAGAACACGATGTACGCAGGCACGTCGCGCGAGTCGGCGATTTCCTTGCGCAGTTTGCGGAGCAACTCGAAGAGCGTTTCGTCGCACGCGATGTCGCCGATGCGGCGGGTGCGGTCGCGCGTGCGATCGGGCTCGGGCGGCGGGCGCGTGAGCGTCACGGCGCGGCGCGAGCGCAGGAGTTCCACGCCCGCGGCGGTGAGTTCGAGCGTGCTGAATTTCTCCGCGCTCTGCCGGCAATAGCCGAGGCGGATGATCTCGCGTCCCAGCGCGGCCCATTCCGCGCGCGAGTGCTCCTTCCCGATGCCGTAGGTCGAAACCTTCTCGTGCTGCCATTTCACGATCTTCTCCGACTCTCCGCCCGTGAGCACTTCGACGATGTGATTCAACCCGAAGCTCGCCTCACCTGAGCGCGACGCGGCGCGCAGGCGGAAGATGCACGAGAGAAATTTCTGCGTCGCCAGCGTCCCGTCGAAAGTCTCGCGCGGCTCCAGGCAGTTGTCGCAGCCGCGGCAGTTCGGCTCGCCAAATTCCTCGCCGAAATACCGCAGCAACTCCGCGCGGCGGCACGCGGCGCACTCCGCGTAGTGGACCATCATCTGGAGCTGCTCGCGGGCGACGCGCTGCTCTTCGAGGTCGCTCTTTTCCTCGATGAACGCGGTCTGTTTCACCACATCGCCGGAGCTGAAAAGCAGCAGGCACTCGCTCGGCAGCCCGTCGCGTCCGGCGCGTCCCGTTTCTTGATAGTAGCCCTCGACGTTCTTCGGCAAATCGTAGTGCAGCACGAAGCGCACGTTCGGTTTGTTGATGCCCATGCCGAAGGCGATCGTCGCGCAGATGACGTGGATTTCATCGCGCAGGAAAAGCTCCTGATTTTGCGAGCGCGTTTTGTCATCGAGCCCGGCGTGATAAGGCCGCGCGGCGATGCCATCGCTCACGAGTCTTTCCGCGACGCTCTCGGTCGCCTTGCGGCTGGAGCAATAAATAATGCCGCACTCGCCTTTGCGCTGGCGGACGAAGGCAAGCGTCTGGTCGTACGGCTTCGCCTTCGGGATCACGCGATAGGAGAGATTCGGGCGGTTGAAGCTCGCGACGTAGCAGCGCGCCTCGCGCAGCCGGAGATGCTTCACGATGTCGCCGCGCACGCGCTCCGTCGCCGTGGCCGTGAGCGCCATGAACGGCACGTCGGGAAACACGTCGCGCAGCTTCGCGATCTGGCGGTACTCGGGCCGGAAATCGTGACCCCATTCCGAAATGCAGTGCGCCTCGTCGATCGCGATCTGCGCCACGTTCCACTGCCGCAGCATCTCGATCGTGCCATCGAGCATCAGCCGCTCGGGCGCGGCATAGAGCAGCCGGTATTCGCCATTAAAAAGTCCGCGCAGCCGCGAGCGCGATTCGTCGGCCTTCAGCGTCGAGTTCAAAAAAGTCGCCGCCACCCCGCTCGCCGTGAGCGCATCGACTTGATCCTTCATCAGCGCGATGAGCGGCGAGACGACGACGGTGAGCCCCTCGCGGATCAAGGCGGGAAGCTGAAAGCACAGCGACTTGCCCCCGCCCGTCGGCAGCAGCGCAAACACATCGCGCCCCGCCAGCGCGTCGGTGATGATCTCCTCCTGCAACGGGCGGAAGGAGTCGTAACCGAAGGATTGTTTCAGCGTCGTATGGAGATCGGGCATCACGCGCGAGTGTTTCACGGGCGCACAAGAGGCGCAATATCACCATGCCCGCTTTGCGCCTGCGGCGGGCGGAAGATCAAGCGCCCGCCGCAGTGTCCGCCCCCGCTATCTCGCAAACGACCAGGGCTTGATCGCGACTGTCGAGTTGACGGTGTCTTCGTAGCTCGCGCCGAAGTCGATGTAGCCAGTGCCGATTCCCGAAACGCCGTCGAAGACACCATTGCCGCCCGGTGTGATGAAGAGGCACTTCATCGGGATGGGCGGCGGGACCGTGGTGCCGGCACCACTGCCTGGGGTGAACCTTTTCGGCTGGAACAAGCCGATGAGGATGCCTTGCAGGGATGTGCCGTCGGCAATCGAAAGAGTCAGCGGGCCGCCCCAGACGAGCGGCGTGTTCGTGCTGTCGGCAGCGGGGGTGAGTGTCGCGTGGAAGGCTCCCCGGACAAATCGCACGCTGCCATCGCCGAGGAGGAAATTGGTGCCGGTGCCAGGCTTCACGCTGCCGTCGCAATAGCCCTCGACCTGCACGGCGGGAAGCTGTGTGGTGCCACCGCTGCGTTTCAGGATGGAGAGGCCGCGGGCCATCCGCCAGTCGGCGAGGCCGGAGCCGGCGGAACTTTTCAGATCGCGGAAGGACACGCCGGGAAGGCCCGCCATGTTTTCACCGCCCGCGCCGAGGGCCATCTCCTGCTCTTTGGAATGTGGTGGTTGTTTTCATAGGCTCGGAGTCTTGCGGAGAGATGGCAGAGATGGATGCACCCGCTCGATTTTCGGGGAATCGCCCTGAGGCACCTCCCGCTCATCCACGCCTATTTCCGCGGCGGTGGTGGGACGAGGACGTATTGCATTCCCGCCGCCTTCGCCGCGGCGATGCCGGTGGCGGTGTCTTCGAAGACGAGGCATTGCTCCGGGGCGATGTTGAGACGCAGGGCGGCTTCGAGGAAGGGATCGGGCGAGGGTTTTCCCCGGCGGTAATCTTCGGCGGTTACGATGGTGTCGAAGAGTTCCGCGATGCCGAGCGCGCGCAGGGTATTCAGCACGATGCGGCGGTGTCCGCCGGAGGCGACGGCCATCGGTTTGCGTCCCGCGAAGGCTTTGGCAATGGCGACGACGGGCTCGATGGCGGCGATCTCGGGGCTGAGTTTCAGGAAGATGGATTCCTTGTGCTCGACCGTCGCCTCGACTGGCAGCGCGAGCCCGTGGCGCTCGTTCATGATTTCGACGACGCGCGAAGTGGGCACGCCGCCGAGTTCGTAAAACATGGCTTCCGGGAAATTTGCGGCGTGCGCGCCGAGCGCCTCCTGCCACGCGCGATAGTGCGTGGGCATGGTGTCGGCGAGCGTGCCGTCGCAATCGAAAATGTAGGCCGCGAAGTCGCCCGGCGGCAGTTCCAGGGGAAACCCGATTTGGGTTTTGGTGTCTAACACGGCGCGGAAGGTGGAGGGAAATGCAGCCGCTGCCAAGTGTTTAGACGGCTTTGCGCGAAAAAATTAACTCCCGCTTTTTCCCAAAGACGAACACCTTCCCACGCATGATCCGCTCCCTCCTTCCACTGCTCGTCGCCTGCTCTGCGCTCGTAGCCGCCGAGCCCACACCGCCGCTCACGCTGGCGCGGGAGGCGAACTGGCTCATCGTGCGCGGGGCGCGGATTCCCGGGGGCGAGATTCGCACGAACTATCTGGAGGCGTACTGCCGCGCGGGCTCGACGGAGGCGGATTGGGGAAAGTACACGGTCATCCGTCACACGAGCGAACTCGTGTCGCTGAGCGACGATGCGAAAGTCCTGCGGCTGCGCGATACGCTGGCGGATGGCGTCGTCGTCGAGCACACGATCACGGCGGGAGTGGACGAGGTGGATTTTCAAATCGTGGCGCGTAATCCGACGGAGAAAATTTCCGAGGCGCATTGGGCGCAGCCTTGCGTGCGGCTGAGCGCGTTCACGGGTTTCGATGAAAAGACCGCCGCGAATGCGACCGATTATTTGCCGAAGTGTTTCGTCTTTCTCGATGGGAAACTCACGCGGATGCCGACGCGCGATTGGGCGACGGAGGCGAAGTATGTTCCCGGCCAGGTGTGGTGTCCGAAGGATGTGCCGCGCACGGATGTGAACCCGCGCCCGCTGAGCAAACTGGTGCCGAGCAACGGTCTCGTCGGCTGTTACAGCGCGGATGAAAAGCTGATCTATGCGAGCGCGTGGGAGCCGTGGCAGGAGTTGTTTCAAGGTGTCGTGCGCTGCCTGCATTCGGACTTCCGCATCGGCGGTCTCGCGCCTGGCGAGGCGAAGAAAATTCGCGGGAAAATGTATCTCGTCGCCGCCGATGTGGACGCGCTGCTGGCGCGGTATGCGCGGGATTTTCCCGAGCATGGGCGCTGATTACTTCACCATCCACCGCACCGACGCAGCCTTCACGCGCCCCGCCGGATAGCTCGCGTCGCCGGCGACGATTTTTTCCACGAGCGGGAGCTTCTCGGCGTCGTTCACGAGGAAGCATACTTTGCGCGCGGCGTTGAGCAGCGGGAAGGTCATCGTGATGCGTTGTGGCGGCGGCTTCGGGCCGGTCGCGGGGATGACGTTGCGCACCGTTTCGTCGAGCGCGGGGGAGCCGGGGAAGAGCGACGCGGTGTGCCCGTCCGGTCCCATCCCGAGCAGGATGACATCGTGGACGTAGCGCGGCTCGGCGAAGCGCGTGGCGACGGCGGCGAGCTTTTCCTCGTACTCGCGCGCGGCGTCTTCCGGCGCGATTTCGCCGCGGATGCGGAAGATGTTTCCAGCGGGCAGCGGGACGCGGTCGAAGAGCGATTCCTTCGCCATGCGGAAATTGCTGTCCGCGTCGTCCGGCGGCACGCAGCGTTCATCGCCGAAGGTGATTTGCACGCGCGGCCACGCGAGGTCCGCGCCGAGGCGGGCGAGGGCTTCATGCACGGCACGCGGGGTGTTGCCACCGGCGAGCGCGAGGCGGAAGAGTCCGCGCTCCGCGATTGCCGCGCGCGCTTCCGCGATGATCCACGCGGCGGTTTCTTCGGCGAAAAATCGGGTCGGGATGATTTGCGTGGAATTCATGGCGCAACATCAACCGGCGTGGCGCGCGGAAGTCCAGCAAGCTTACGCGCGCCTGGTCGCATCGCGCCCCTTGCGCGTGAGACATGCGCCTGCGAGGGCGAAGCCGAAGAGCAACGTGCCAGGCTCGGGAACCGCCGGGGCGATGGCGAGGCTGTAAGGGCGGGAAGCGGCGGTCTGACTAATGACTCCGATTGCGGCGGCGGCTCCGGTGTTCAGGTTCACGGTGTAGAGCGAGGCGACGCCGCTCGGTGCGGTGAGCAGGGCGTAGGCGGTGTTGCCGCCCAGTCCGTCGGAAAGGATGTCGAAGCCGGTGAGGGCGGTGGCATCGACGCCCAGCGGGCCAACAGTTTGCAGGGAGCCGGCGTTGGGATCGATAGTCCTCACAAGGATGTCGCGCCCGTAGTCGATATAGAAAAGCGAGGTAGCCGTGAGGGGATTGGTGTCGCTGTTAGTATAGGCAGTTTCGTTGATCGCGGGATTGACGCCGAAGTTCGCGTCACCGGCAATGTAGGCTAGGACGGTGTCTGCCGTGGTCGGTCCCGCGAGATTGATGCGCAGATTCTGGTCGTTGGCGTTCACGAGGCGGAGGCGGTCGGCGACGGGGTTGAAGTCGATGCCGAGATCGTCCGTGGTGGAGGCGATGCTCGGGGACAGCGCGGCAGAGGTTGCGGCGGTGTTGAGGTTGATGGTGACGAGGGCGTTGCCCGTAACGCCATAGCCATAGAGCAGTCCATCTGCGGGGCGAAAGTCGATGCCATCAAGGTTGGTGGCTGCACCGCTGAAGTTGCCGACGAGGGTAGCGATGCCAGGTGTCGCCAGGTCGAACTTGATGAGACTATTACCGTTGTTAGCGATGGCATAGGCCGTCTGGGCGTGGCTGGCAGCGGTGCCAACTAACAGGATTGCTGAGGTGAGGATGGAATTTCGCAGGATAGTTGTCATAAGATGAATTTGGGTAGTTGTTCGTCCGATAGTGCAAGCGTGGGGGGGGACGGTGGGAGAGGGTAGCGACCTGGCTGCGCGCATGGCAAGCGGTGATTTAGATATTTATTCGCTTCTTACCGGGATGCCTTGCCGATTTGTCGAAAATAATGATTGCCATCTTCGTTCCGGTTTCTTACGCCAGACGCACTACCCGGCCCGTCGGACCCGAATCCATGAAAT
>JAYVRQ010000165.1:0-7085 GCA_043776145.1 Chthoniobacteraceae bacterium | reverse complement strand
CCGCACGCATAGTAGTGAAACGGTCGTCCGCGCCCCGCCGCACGATCCCAGTGAATGCCGGGCGTCGCGTAGTATCCGCCCGCCGCGAGGCTCACGCGCTGCATGTATGCGCGCTCAACCACTTCCGCGAAAGTCGCCGCCGTCCCAAGTTCCGCCGCGATCGGCGCGAGCCGTCCGTGCAATTCGACGCACGCATTCCGCACCGCCGCGCCGTTCAAGTCCGACCCGCTCGATGCCGCCGTCGCCGACGTGTTTGGCACCTTGTCCGTCGCCGTCGGCATCATTCGCACGCTCTCTGCGGGCACGCCGAGTTCGCGCATCACCACGCCGAGGATTTTCGTGTGAAGCCCCTGCCCCATCTCCGTGCCTCCGTGATTCACCTGCACCGTCCCATCGCGATAAATCAGCACGAGCGCGCCGGCCTGATTGTAAGGCGTGAACGTAAAGCTGATCCCGAATTTCACCGGAGTCATCGCCAGCCCGCGCTTGCGCCCGGCGTGCGCTGCATTCCATCGCGAAATCTCGTCGCGACGTTTCCCAAATTCCGCATCCGCTTTTAGCTGCTGCCAGATTGCCGTGATCCGGTTGTCCCCGATCTCCTCGCCATAGTGCGTCGTATTCGTCTCGGCGCTGCCGTGGTAAAGATTCCGCTCGCGCACGACCTCGGGCGCGAGCCCCAGGCGGCGCGCGATCCGATCGATGATCTCCTCGATCACCAGCATTCCCTGCGGCCCGCCGAAGCCGCGAAACGCCGTGTTGGAAACGAGGTTCGTTTTCGCCACGCGGCCGCTCACTTCCATCGCGGGAATGTAGTAGGCGTTATCGAGATGAAACATCGCGCGATCCGTGATCGGCATCGAAAGATCGAGCGACCAGCCGCCGTTGGAAATCAGCCCGCACTTCACTGCGCGAAACCGTCCGTCGCCATCGAAGCCGACATCGAAGCGCGCATAAAACGGATGCCGCTTTCCGGTCAGTTGCATGTCGAGGTCGCGGTCGAGTTGCACGCGCACCGGCCTGCCGGTTTTCAGCGCCGCGAGCGCCGCGAGCGCCGCCCAAGTATTCCCCTGCGTCTCCTTCCCGCCAAACCCACCGCCCATGCGCGGAACCTGCACCACCACGCGATTGCGCGGCAGCGCGAGCACTTCCGCGACGATCGTCTGAATCTCGCTCGGATGCTGCGTCGATGAAGACACGAACACGTTTCCCTCGCTGTCCACTTCCGCCCAAGCCGCGTGCGTCTCGAGGTAAAAATGCTCCTGCCCGCCCATCTCGAATTCCCCGCTGAAAGAATGCGGACTCGCTGCGAGCGCCGCCGTCACGTCGCCCCGCCGCATATAGTTCGGCTCCGTGTGAAAACTCTCCGCGTCGATCGCTTCGCTCACCGTGAGAATCGGCGGCAGCTCCTCGTATTCCACGACCACCTGCCGCCCCGCTTCCCGACAGGCCTCCAGCGTCTCGCCGACGACCATCGCGATCAGTTGCCCGTGGAAAAACACCTCCCGATCCGCCAGCAAAATTTCGTCCTTCCGCGAAACGCCCACCTCGTTGTGTCCCGGAATATCCTCCGCCATCAGCACCGCGCGCACGCCGTCCACCGCACGGGCCGCCGTCGCCTCGCGCCGCAAAATCTTCGCCCGCGCGTGCGGCGCGCACACTGGCCACATCTCCAGCATCGGACGCCGCTGCACCGTGTCATCCACGTAGGCTGCGCGTCCCGTCACATGCCCCACCGCGCTCTCATGTGCCAGTGCCCGCGAGGCATCCGCGACCGGCCACGCCTCGCGCGTCACAAAATCCTCCGCGTCCTCGCGCTCCCCGCGCACAAACTTTTCCCACAAGCTCACGACCAGCCCGCGCCGATACTCCGCGCTCCCGCGTGCGTCGTCGATCGGCGTGAACGTCCCGCGCAGAATCGGCGCGACCTCCGCGCAATCCAATCGCCTGCCAATCAAGGCCCGTTCAGCCTCCTGCGCCCGCAGCGGCGTCGCCGCCACGCCGCCGTACGCCAGCCGCGCGTGTGTCACGAGACCCGCCGCATCCGTCGCCACGCAAAACGCCGCCGTCACGATGCTGATGTCCATCTCGCGCCGCTTCGACACTTTGAAAAACGCCGTCCGTGGCTGCGACGCCCCGTCGCAGACCGTTTCGGAGGCGCCTCGCCTCCGGGCCGCGCGGCGAGGCGCCGCGGGAACAGTCTGCGACGGGGCGTCGCAGCCACGAGGCACGCACACCGACCGGATGACTTCATCCGCACGGAGCACCGTCTTCCGATAGCCGGTAAAAAATTCGCTCAGCGGCACGATGCGCCCGCCGCTTTCCGACGCGAGCACCACCGACGCATCCAGCGAAAGCAGCACCGGCGCGCTGTCGCCGATGGGCGAGGCCGTCGCGAGATTTCCGCCGAGCGTGGCGCGGTTGCGGATTTGCCGCGAGGCGAAGAGCCGGAGCATTTCATCGAACGACGGGAATTCTCCCGCCATCGCCTCTTCGATCTGCGTCAGCGTCGCCGCCGCGCCGAGATGCCACGCTTCATCCGTCGCGCGGATTTCACGCAACTCCACCACCTGCTCCAGCGAAATGAGCCGCGGAAAGCGCGCGCCTTTTTTCGTGATCTCGACGCCGATCTCCGTCGCCCCCGCGACCAGCCGCACCCCGGGATGCTCGCGTTTCAGCGCCAGCAATTCAGCGAGCGAAGTCGGCTGCAAAAATGTGACACGGGCTTTCCAGCCCGTGATCGTCTCCCCGGCACGGGCTGGAAAGCCCGTGTCACTTTGCCGCCCCGCCGCCGCCTCCATCGCCGCATCGCGGATTGGCCGGTAGCCCGTGCAGCGGCAGAGATTTCCACAAAGCTGATCCGCAATCTGCGCAGGCTCGCGCAAGCCGCGCTCATATCCCTCGAACATCGACATCACAAATCCCGGCGTGCAGTAGCCGCACTGCGAGCCGCCGTGTTTCACCATGCACGCCTGCACCGGATGCAGTTCGCCCTCGCGCGCCAGCCCCTCGACCGTTAGCAGCTCGCGCCCCGCAAACATCGGCAGCAGCGCGATGCACGAATTGAGCGCGCGCCACGCCGCGCCCTCGCGCAGCGCCACCGTGCAGGCTCCGCAATCGCCCTCCGCGCAGCCGCACTTCGAGCCCACGCGCCCGTTCGCGCGCAGCCAGTCGAGCAGCGTCGTGTCCGGCGAAACATCGCGCACTTCGATGTGCCCGCCGTTCAGAGTGAAGGTGAAAGTGTCAGTCAGCATGGTTCCAATTCCACAAGGCGCGCGGCTGAGTAATCCGGAGAGCGCGCGCGTCCCGCGTGCTGGTTTCGGCGTCCCGCCGAAACGAACTTCTCTCACGCACCGCAGCGGAAAGCGTGAACGAAATCTGAAGCGATGCGTTTTGAAAGTCCGCGAAGGCGGGACGCCTTCGCCAGCACGCGGGACGCGCGCGCTCCCCGGAACTCGCCATCGCACGCTCCTTCATCCGCGACGCGCTTGCAGGATTTTCAAAAACGAACGCGAGCGGATTTCATCGAGCGTCAGCCCGGTCGCGAGCGCCTCGTCTTCGGCGATCGCCCCGCACGCGATGCCGCGCAGGAAAAAATTCAGCAGCCCCTGCCCGGTCGCCGCATCGTCGAAGACATCGCCGTGGAGCGACGCGAGCGCCGCCTTTTCGACGAATGCTTTCAACCGCCCGGATGCCGCGGGCAGCCCCGCGAGAAAGAACGAATACACGGCGGCGTAACGAGTGATGAGTTGCGCGGGATGCAAGTCCCAGCCTTGATAGATGCCGTTACGCAGCGAATGCAGATTGTCCTCGAAGCCACGCTTCCACGCGCCATGCACGGCCTCGCGATTTTCGCGGAGTTGGTCGGGCGTCAGCGCGTCGCCGCGATGCGGGCCGACGGGGAGGATGTTCGTCGCGCCATCGGAAATGTGGACGCCGCTGCCCGCGAGCGCCACGACCATGACCGTCCGCGCGAAGTCGCACGCGGGATGCCCCATCGCCTGGTACGCGGCGGTGATGCCGAACGACGCGGTGTAATCGTACACGCCGAAATGCACCGACGAACAGCGCCCCTCCGCCGCCTCGATGAAGCCGAGCAGCGGGCAGCGCCCGTCGCGGTCGATGATCGCCTGCGGCGTCTCCACCATCAGCTCCAGCCGCAGCGCGCCAGCCGCGAGGCCGAGCTTTTTTTCCAAAGCCGCGCACACTTTCGCGGCGGCGGTGACGTGCGCGGCGATCTGCACTTTCGGAATCGTGATGACAAAATTTCCCGGCAGCTTCCCGCCCGTCTTCGCGAGCAGCGACGTGATGAAAATATCGAGCGTCCTCATGCTCCGCGCGCGGTTGTCCTCGTTGAAAGGCTTCACGCGAATCCCGATGAACGGCGGCAGCGTCCCCGCCGCGAGGCCCGCTGCTACTTGATCCGCAGCCGACGCCGCGTGGCCGTCTTCCTCGCTGTCCACGCGATTCCCGTAGCCGTCTTCAAAGTCCAATCGAAAATCCTCCGTCGCCTCGCGCTCCAGCTTCGCGACCACGCGATCGTAAATCGTCGCCGCGAAAGTGCGCGACCACGGGATGCCGAGCGCCTCGTTCAGCGTGTCCGACTCCGGCGCGTATTCCGCGAGCGAACGCAGCGCAACGACACCGAGCTTTCGCGCCGAACCGCTTTTGAAAAGATGCGCGCCGCCATACACCACATGCACCGCCTGCCGCCGGTTCGACTCGCCGGGGTAGCACTGCATGAACGCACGGTTCGCGGCGGCGAGTTCGGTGGCGATCGGATCGAGTTCGATGGATGACAGAGTTGAATTCATGTGCGGAACTGAAATGACTTCGGCGGAACTGTTGACCGCAGATCACGCAGAGAACACGGATGACGCGGATTTGAAGAACCGAAATATCCGCGTCTTCCGTGTTCTCCGCGTGATCCGCGGTCAAATTCGCACTGGCTCATAGCGGCGTGCGATTCACGTCCTTGTAGTAAATGTAACGCGCCGGTCCCGGCCCGGCGGCGATGAACCACTGCGGGCAGTACGGCGCGATCCAGAGCGCATCGCCGGCCTGCACGGGATGCCAGTCGTCGCCGAGCCGATAGACGCCGGAGCCGGTGAGGAAAAGCATCCCGTGCTCCATCACATGCGTCTCCACGAAGGGCAGCGTCGCGCCGGGATCGTAGGTGAAAATATTCACCGCCATGTCCGCGCCGGGTGTGTCCGGGATCAGCGTTTTCAAGCGCGCATGCGGATCGCCGAGAAAAGGCGTCTCCTTCACGCCGCGCTCGTGGCCGGTGAAAAACGCGGGCGCTTCCGCGCCGTCGAGCGGCTCGTAGTTTTTGCGAAAGATCAGGACGCGCGTGTCTTTCGCTGCGCTCACAAATTCGTAGCCATCGCCCGGCGGCACGTAGCCGAATCCGCCCGCCGCGAGCGGCTGCGCGTTCAGCTTCCCGGAGCCCGCGATTACGTAAAAAAACAACTCATCAAAGTCCGCCTCGCCGCGTCCGCGCCCGCCTTTTTCCAAGTCGATGAGCCACTGCCCGAGCCGCGCCCCGAGCGCCGCGGAGATGAGCACGAATGCGTTGCATTTCGTCCAGCCCGGCAGCGCGCTCGCCACGTAGCCGTCGGACGTGAGGAGCGCGTAGTTGCGGCGGATGATGTTTCGCGTGAGGCCGATTTTTGCATTCATGTTTGCGGTGTGAGCAGGCGCCCGCGGGGCGTGCCGATGATCCTGCCATCAAGCATCGCGGTCTGTCCCCTCAAAATCGTGCGGACCACGCGGCTCTTCAGCGTGCGCCCGACGTACGGGCTGTGGCTGTGGCGGTAGTGCAGCGAGTCGGTGGTGATTTCGGTGGTGCCGTGCGGGTCGATGAGCACGAGATCGGCGTCGAGGCCGGGCGCGATGCGACCTTTTTTTTGCGCGAGGGAAAACCGGTCGGCGACATTTTCCGATGTGGTGAGCGCGATGCGGAGCGGATCGATGCCGAGGTCGAAAAGCAGCGTGAGCAAATGCTGGCAGCCCGAGATGCCGCCCCACACTTTGAAAAAATCCGGGTCCGTTTTCATCGACGCGGGCGCGGGGGAATGATCGGAGCCGACGGTGAGAATGTTGCCGTAAATCAACTGCTGGACGAGCAGCTCGCGGTCGAATCTGTCGCGGATCGGCGGCGCGCATTTCGCGAGCGCACCGATGCGCTCCACGTCGTCGTCGGTCAGCACGAGGTAATGCGGGCACGTCTCGCACGAGACATCGACGCCGTGGGACTCGGCCGCCGAGGCGACCAGCAGCACACCTTCGGCGCTGCTCACATGCACGATGTGGAGCGCGCAGCCGGTTTCGTGGGAAACATTCAGCGCCATGTCGATGGCCTCCGTTTCAATCGAGATCGGACGCGACGCGAGGTAGTCGCGGATCGACGTGCCGCGGCGCAGTTCGGGGTGGTCGATCTCGGCGTGGACGGCGACGAGCAGGCCGAGTTCGGCGGCGCGCTTCATTCCCGCGCGCAGCGTCGCGAGGTCGGCCTTTGGAAAATCGTCGATGCCGCTGTTCGACATGAACGCCTTCAATCCGATGACGCCGCAATCGCGCAGGCTTTCGAGCTGATCGAGATTCCCCGGCACGAGCCCGCCCCACAGCGCGAAGTCGGCGAAGGATTCGCGCTCCGCGATGGCGCGCTTTTTCGCGAACGCTTCCGCGTCGATGAGCGGCGGCGTGGAGTTCAGCGGCATGTCGAAAAAGGTCGTCGTCCCGCCCGCGGCGCACGCCCGCGAGCCGGTCGCGATGCCTTCCCAATCCGCGCGGCCCGGCTCGTTGAAATGCACATGCGCGTCGATCGCGCCCGGCAGAACGAGCAGCCCCGTCGCGTCGATTTCCTCGTGCGCCGTGCCCTCGGCGAGCGCGGCGATTTTTCCATCGGCGATGCCGATGGCGGAGTGCGGTTCTGCGCCGCGGATGAGCAGGTCGAAATCAGGCATAACCAAATTTGGCTGCATGGATAACGCCGAAGGCTCTGGACTGCGGCGATTCCTTCGCCGCTCTCGGATAGCGCGTTCGCAGCGTGGAAAGCGGCGAAGGAATCGCCGCAGTCCAAGAGC
>JAYVRQ010000164.1:0-7102 GCA_043776145.1 Chthoniobacteraceae bacterium | reverse complement strand
ACGAACTCCTGATCCGCGCTGAATTCCTTCCGCAAAAGTTTCAACGCCACCGCCCGGTTCAGGCTCGTATCCAGCGCGCGATAAACCGACCCCATCCCGCCCGCGCCCAGCACTTCCTGCAACTCGAAGTGATCGAAAGTCCGCCGCACCCGCTGCGCCATCCCGCATCCGGGACAGTGCATCTGCGCGAACGGCTCCTCATCGGTCACATCAATCAACACCCCGCAGGCCGTGCAGGTTTGAATTACGGGTTCGCTGTCGTCGGGCATGTGTAGGACAAAAGGCTACCACCCCGGTATCGCGACGGCAAGAAATGCGGAGGAATGGTTTCCGGCAGGAAATCGCTCGGGGCGTGCCCGGCCCCGTGCTTCCTTCAGCTGCGATCGACGCCGTTCAGCACCGCGCCATTGGTGCGGTGGCCGTTGTGATGATGGCCGTTCGCGCCGTTGGCGTGGCCGTTCGCGGGGGCGTGGTGGCCGTTGGCCGTGCGCCAGAATTTCGTGACGAACATCGGCGGGAGATTTTGCAGGCAGTATTCGCTGTCCGCCCGCGCGAAGTGATCGCAGTGGCCGCGCTCGCGGAGTTCGTTCGTGACCTGGTAGATGATGAACGCCGCGTGGGGCTCGGGTGTGAGGGCGTCGAAGGTGTGGCGCAGCAGTTCGCGTTTTTTCGCGGGATCGAGAATGGAGAAGGGAATGCCCGACACGATGTAATCGCAGTGACGCAGGCCGCGCATAGCGAGTTCCGCCGCGAGCTGCGCGGCGTCGGTGTTCAGGACGGTCACGCGCCGGTCGCCGCGGAACTGCTCTTTGAGATGCCGGGCGAGTTCGGGGTCCAGCTCGAAAAGCAGCATCTTCGAGTCGGCGTGCATGCTCCGCACGATCTCCCGCGTGTGGCATCCCTCGCCCGGGCCGAACTCGGCGATGACGCGCGGTTGGGAAAAATCCATCTTCGCGGAAACCTTGCGAATCAGCGTCCGCGAACTGGGGATGATGGAGGCCACCTGCAGGGGACGGCGGAGAAATCGCTTGAGGAAAAGTGCGCTCATTAAATGGGATAGCCGGGCAGTGAAAGGCGCAGACTGTAGGGGCCGCGAAGCGATTGGCAAGCGTTCGCTGCGAAGGAAATCCGGCGTTTCACCTTTTCCGCAATTTCCAAGCGCGTCTCCCTTGGTGTAGGAGAAAATGGACACTCCTTGTCAGCTTTCGCGATGCTTCCGGGTGCGCGGGATTTTCCCCGTTGCGCCAGCGATCCGGCACTCTCCCAAGGCGCGAAAATAGTCTCCATGCAAAAAGAGGCTTTGTAGAATCGTGGGAATCGGGTATGACCACGGAAAGCGGGAAATTCTCTGCCAGAGAACATAAAAATTCCGCTTCCCAAACACCAACACTTAGTATTTATAGTAATTTGTGAACAACGAAAGCCCCATCCACAACTTGATGACCGTCAAGGAAACCGCCGAATACCTGCGGATTCCGCTTCCAACGGTGTACTACCTCGTCCAGCGCGGACAACTGCCCGCCATCCAAATCGGAGGCCGTTGGCGCGTGAAAAAGGACGCGCTGGATCGCGATGTCCTCCGCGAGTCCGAGCAGGGTCAGCCGACCGTGCTCGTCGTCGATGACGACGAGGGCATCCAGGCGATGTTCAAGCTCTTCCTGAAAAAGACGGGGTTCAGCCGCCTCGTCGTCGGCACCGGCCGGGAGGCCCTCGCCGCGCTGCAAAAACAGAAGTTCGACCTCTGCTTCCTCGACCTCGCATTGCCCGATATTTCCGGCGACGATGTCTATGTCCAAGCCAAGAAGCAGCAGCCCGAACTACCCATCGTCATCATCACCGCGCACGCGGACAGCGAAATGATGAACAACATCATGAAGCACGGCCCCGTGACCGTGTTGCGCAAGCCGCTCAAGACCGGCGATCTCGAAGAGACCATGCGCCATCTCGGACGGAAGACCGCCGGCAAGTCGAAGACGGCGTAGCTGGCGGACTAGAACGCCGCGTTCCCCGGGGTGCGGGGAAATGGGAGGACGTCGCGAATGTTGGCCAGGCCCGTCAGAAACATCAGCATTCTCTCAAAGCCCACTCCGAACCCGGAGTGGGGGACGGTGCCATAGCGCCGCAGGTCGGCATACCAACTGTAATCCACCTCGCTGATCCGATGCTGTTTCATGTTTTCTAGGAGTTGGTTGCAACGCTCCTCACGCTGCGCGCCGCCGATTACTTCGCCGATCCCCGGCACCAGCAGATCCATCGCCGCCACGGTTTTGCCGTCGTCATTGAGGCGCATGTAAAACGGTTTTATCTCTCGCGGATAGTTAAAGACGGTCACGGGAGACTTGAAGTGCTCCTCGGCCAGAAACCGCTCATGCTCGGACTGCAAGTTCTGTCCGTAGCTCACGGGAAACTCGAACTGCCGGCCTGACTTCTCAAGGATGCTGACAGCATCGGCATAGGGAATACGAACGAAGGGTGTCTGCACTACAAACTGGAGCCGCTCCATGATCCCCTTGTCCACAAACTTGGCAAACAGCGCCAGATCCCCGGCGCAATGTTCAAGGGCATAACGCACCATCGACTTAATAAAGTCCTCGGCCAAATCCATGTCTCCGTGAAGATCGCAAAACGCCATCTCCGGCTCGATCATCCAGAACTCAGCGGCATGGCGCGCAGTGTTCGAGTTTTCCGCCCGGAACGTGGGGCCGAAAGTATAGACATTCGACAGTGCGCAAGCGAATACCTCCGCCTCCAACTGGCCGCTGACCGTGAGGTAAGTTGGGCGTCCGAAAAAGTCCTGCCCCGGCTGGTCGTCCGGCTTCCCCTTGAGGGTAGTCACCCGAAACAATTCACCGGCTCCCTCGCAATCGCTGGAAGTGATGATGGGTGTCTGAACGAAAACAAAATCGCGTTCCTGAAAATACTGATGGACGGCAAAAGCCAGCCTGCTCCGCGTGCGGGCGACGGCGCCGAAGAGATTCGAGCGCGGACGCAGATGCGCGATGGTGCGGAGAAATTCATGGGTGTGCCCCTTCTTCTGGAGCGGATAAGTGACATCCGCACCGCCCACGAGTTCGACGCTCGTGGCACGCAACTCCCACTGCTGGCCCTGTGCGGGCGATGGCACCAGATTCCCGGTGACTACCGCTGAGGCTCCGGTCGTGAAATGTGCGAGTTGTTCCGGGCCTGCCACGGCGTTGTCCACCAGGACTTGAAGGTTTGCAAGACACGAGCCGTCGTTGATTTCGAGAAAAGAAAAGCCCTTCGCGTCCCGCCGCGTGCGGACCCAGCCTTTGACGATAACTCCTTCCTTCGCTTCAACCGCAGTTAGGATGTGTTTGACTAGCATTCGATCTCCTTAGTTCAAAGCCGCCAGGTCATGGCGGGATAGGTCGGCGTCAGCCAATGACCGGGCGGTGAATTGAATGCCTGCCGGAAGTTGGGATGGCCCTACCTTGACTGGGTTTGAGATGGCCGGGAGTCCAGTGAGATTCGCGGTGACGCTGTAAATATCGCCGAGATACATCGCCAGGGGATCATTCGTCTTTTCCCCCAGCTTGTAAGCTGCCGTGGGAGCCACCGGGTTGGCAATCACGTCGCACACTTTGAAGGCTTCCTCGAAGTCGCGGCGGATGAGGGTGCGGGTTTTTTGGGCGCGAAGATAGTAGGCGTCGTAGTAACCTGCGCTGAGGACATAGGTGCCGAGAACGATGCGGCGTTTTACTTCCTCGCCGAAACCTTCCTCGCGAGTACGGCCATACATTTCTAGTAATCCGGGAGCTTCGGAAGTGCGGTGGCCGTAGCGGACGCCGTCGAAGCGGGCGAGGTTGGCGGAGGCTTCGGCGCAGGCGATGAGGTAGTAGGTGGGGATGGCGTATTCGGTGTGGGGCAGGCGGACTTCGACGAGGGTATGACCGTCCTTTTCCATCCGCGCCAGGGCGGATTCGATGGCCGCGCGGACTTCGGGGTCGAGGCCGGGGCCGAAGTATTCCTGCGGAATACCGATGCGGAGTTTGCGATCGAGGGGCGGGATCGCGGCGGAGGTCGGCGGGAGATTGAGCGATGTGGAATCGAGCGGGTCGTGGCCGGAGATGACGGAGAGCAGGAGCGCGGCGTCCCCGACGGATTTGGTGATGGGGCCGATCTGGTCCAGAGACGAACCGTAGGCGATGAGGCCGAAGCGGGAGACGCGCCCGTAGGTGGGCTTGAGGCCGACGACGCCGCAGAACGACGCGGGCTGGCGCACCGAGCCGCCGGTGTCGGAGCCGAGCGCGAGGATGGTCATATTCGCGGCGACGGCGGCGGCGGACCCACCGCTGGTGCCGCCGGGGACGCGGGTGATGTCGTGCGGATTGCGCGTCGGGCCGTACGCGGAATTCTCGGTGGTGGAACCCATCGAAAACTCGTCGCAATTCGTCTTCCCGAGAATGATCCCATCGGCTTCGCGGATTTTGCGGATGACGGTGGCGTCGTAGGGCGGGATGAAATTTTCCAGCATCCGCGACCCGGCGGTAGTGCGGAGTCCCTTGGTAATAATGCTATCCTTCACCGCGACGGGGAGCCCGGCGAGCGGGCCGATCGTCTCGCCGCGCTGGCGGCGGGCATCGACAGCGGCGGCATTCTGCAAAAGATCAGTCTCCTCGCGGAGCGTGATGAAGGCGTGGATGTCAGTTTCCCTCGCGCGGATTTCACCGAGGACGGATTGCATGACTTCAACGCACGACGCTTCCCTCTGCTCAAGGAGCACCTTCAGGTCGCAGGCGGTCATCTCAGCGAGTTTGGACATCAGCGGGCGTGGAGTTTGACGTTCACTCGATGACTTTCGGCACGATGAACAATCCGTTCGCCTGCCGCGGCGCATTTGCCAGAGCCGTTTCCGGGGTGAAGAGGGATCGCGCCTCGTCTTTGCGGAAGACATTGAAAATCGCGTTCGCGTGCGCCGTCGGCTCGACGCCCTCGACGTTCACCTGCTCCAGCTTTTCCACATACGCGAGCACCTGCGAAAGCTGCGCCTGGAACCGGGCGATTTCGTCTTCGCTCAAATGCAGGCGCGCGAGTTTCGCGGTGTAACGGACATCGAATTCGGCATTCATCGGGACGCCCAGTAGAAAGGAAAACTGCGCGCCTGCAAAACGCTTTTCTTCAAACGCGGAAGAGCGCGCCCATTTTCTTCCCCAAAATCCGGCTTGTCGCGAAGATCGTGAGGCCGAGGAAGACCATCGCCCACACGCCGAGGGCGCTAGCCACGAAGCGGCCTTCGCCGAGAAGTTGGAAGAGTTCGTAGATCGCTTTGGTGATCGGATAGTGCGTCTGCTGCACGGCGAGGATGAGCGAGTCGGAGACTTCGAGCATCGCGAAGGAAAACGCGAGCAGTCCGCCCGCGAGGACGTTGGCGGCGATGAGCGGGAAGGTGATGCGGCGCAGCGTGCGCAGCGGCGGGCAGCCGAGATTTTGCGCGGCTTCTTCGAGCGTGACGCTCGTCTGCTGCAAGCCCGCGACGGCGGAGCGGACGACATAGGGAAGGCGGCGCACGGCGTAGGCGATGATGAGCAGGCCGGTGGGGTCTTTCGCGGAATTGAGGAAGGCGAACACGCGCCCGTCCTGCGTCATCGAGATGTAACCGAAGGCTAGGACGAGGCCGGGGACGGCGAGCGGGAGCATGGCCATCGCGTCGAGCAGGCCGCGTCCGGGAAGCGTGGTGCGGACGACGACGTAGGCGATGGCGACGCCGAGGATCACGTCCACGACGGTCGAGGCGCTCGCGTATTTCAGGCTGTTGATGATCGAGGGGACGGTGAGCCCGTGGCCGAGGGCGATTTGGTAATGCTCGGCGGTCCACTGCGAGGGGAGGATGGTGCGATACCATTCGCCCGCGAAGGAGACGAGCACGACGCCGACGTGGGGCAGCAGCGCGAGGAGTGTGACGCCCGCGAAGGCCGATGCACACAACATTCCCGGCACACGCCCGATCGTTCGCGCTCCGCCGGCGGTCGTCGCTTTCGCCATCATTGCGTGGCCTCCGCCACCGAATGCGGTCTTGCTGAGAAGATAAAGCAACACCGTCGAAACGAGCATCACGACGACGAGTGCGAAGGGGAAGGGATTGCCGGCGATCTCCTTGATGCCGTCGAAAATTTGCACGCTCGTGACGCGCGAAAAATCGAAGATGAGCGGCACGCCCAGCTCGGTGAATGCGAAGATGAAGACGATCGTACCGCCCGCGAAAAGCCCCGGCATGATGAGCGGCAGCGTGATACGGCGGAATTTGCGGAAGCCGGTGCAGCCCATGTTTTCCGCGGCCTCTTCCATCGCGGGGTCCACATTCGCGAGGGCGGCGGCCACATTCAAAAAGAGGATCGGGTAAAGGTGCAGCGCATTCAGGACGACGACGCCCCAGAAGCGGCCTTCGCCGAGCCAGTCGATGGTCTGGCTTTCGGCGAGGATGTGCAGCTTCACGAGCAGCGCATTCAGCGAGCCGTATTGCCCGAGCATCTGCCGGATGCCGATCGCGCCAACGAAGGGCGGGAGGATCATCGGGACGAGGACGATCGCGGAGAGCAGTTTCTTCGCGGGGAATTCGTAGCGGTCGGCGATGATCGCGAGCGGGAGCGCGATGGCCATCGTCGCGAGCGTGCTGCACACGGCGAGCAGGAAGGCGTTGCGCAAGCCTTCGAGGTAAATCCGATTGCGAAAAACCTCGGCGACAAAATCGAGCGTCCACTTTCCATCCGCATCGAAAAAGGCGCCGCCGACCGTGGCGCCGATCGGCCAGAGAAAAAACGCGCCGAAGAATGCGGCCGTCAGGAGATAGACGAGCCAGGCAAAGGTCTTCGACATGCGCCCTTACTTGAGCGTTTGCAGGAAGGCCTGGATGTCGGCGAGTTCCTGCGGCTTGAGGATGAGGCCCATCGGCGGCATCGGCGACGCGCCGAGTGCCTGAAAGCCTTCCGCGAGCACCTTGTTCGGTTCGAGCAGGCTTTGCTGGATGTAGGCCGCGTCCTTGCGCGTGGCGATGCCATCCATCGCTGGACCGACGGTGCTGCCCTTTCCACCGAGCATGTGGCAGAGCGCGCAGGCGGCGGTGGGATGTTTCCAAAACACATCC
>JAYVRQ010000163.1:0-7106 GCA_043776145.1 Chthoniobacteraceae bacterium | reverse complement strand
TCACGGCGAACGGCCAGCACGATCTCGCGTGCCGCCTTTTTCAAAGCCGCAAGTTTCCGAGTTGGGGCTACGAAGTCGAGCAGGGCGCGACGAGCGTTTGGGAACGCTGGGACTCGTTCACCAAAGAGCACGGCTTCGACGGCGCGAACGGCAAGAACAACGCGGCGATGAATTCGTTCAGCCACTACTCGTTCGGCGCCGTGATGCAGTGGGGATTTCAAACGCTCGGGGGCATCGACAGTGACGGGCCCGGTTTCAAAAAAATCATCATCCATCCGCACATTCCGAGCGCCGCGAGCAACCCGGATGGCCAGCCGCTCGATTGGGTGCGCGCGAGTTACGAGCATCCGCGCGGGAAGATCGTCAGCGAGTGGAAGCGGGATGGGAAACAACTGATCCTCGATGTCACAATTCCGACGAACACGACCGCAACGGTGCATTTACCTTCTGATGACTTCGTTGCTGAAAAGTCGGGCGTCATCTCCAGCAAAATTCAAGGCGGGAGAGCGATTCTCGAAATGATGTCGGGGCACTATCGTTTTTTCGTCACGCCGAAATGATCCGCAAAGCCTTCGTCATGTCCGTGAATGCCGGATGCGAAGCCGATTACGAGCGGCGGCACGATCCGATCTGGCCGGAACTCGAAGCCACCCTCCGCGCGCACGGCGTTCGCCATTACTCGATCTTTCTCCACGCCGAAACGCGCCAGCTTTTCGCGGTTGCGGAAGTCGAAAGCGAGGAACGCTGGGCGGCCATCGCGCAGACGGAAGTGTGTCGGCGCTGGTGGGCGCACATGCGCGAAGTCATGCCCGCGAATCCTGACGGCTCGCCCGTGTCCGTGGCCTTGCGCGAAGTCTTTCACCTTCCCCAGCCATGAGCATCGGCGACCAAATCCATCTCGGCATCGACCTCAGCGCGGAGCGCGGGCTGACGAGCGCGCGATGGCGCAGGCGATGCGGCAAATTTTGAGGAAGCGCGGCGCGGAGTTCCCCGACACCGCCTGCACGGGCGCATCGAAAAGCTGCTGCGGCTGGAGGCGGCGTCCGGTGATTTCGTGGAGCCTCCCTCTTCGCCGGGGGGGATGAGCCGTCCGTTTCCAGCGAATCTGGATCGTCCCTCACTCGTCCGGCTTGGTCTTCTTCTGGGCTTCCTTTTCCGTGCGGAATTTTTCGATGGCGGCGCGGACTTCGGGTTCCCAAGGCAGGGGTTCGTCCTTGGCGGTGGAAAGTAATCCCGAGCTTCAGCTCGTCTCAACGTGCCTTGGCAGCCTGATTCACGGGCAACCGCACGCGCCCTGCACATCTGCACGCGGTGACGCGCTAAAGCGCGGGACTACTTTGCCCCGGCGTCCTTGGCCGATTTCTCCGCGCGCAGCTTCTCGATGGCGGCGCGGACTTCGCCTTCCCAGGGGAGGGGTTCGTCCTTGTCGGGGTCATAGGGCGGGAGGGTGGGGATGGGGACGTTCATCTGCTGGAGCAGTTCGGTGGTCTTGGTGAGTTCGTAGCGGTGGACATACGGCTCGCCGTCGGCCCAGGCCCAGCGGTAGGCGGCGAGGGCGTGGTGCTTCGCCTGCTCGGCGTCGCCGAAGGCGAGCCAGAACTGGGCGAGGCGGCGATGCGCGGGGTTGCGAAGTGCGGCCAGTCGCTCGGCTTCGTGGCGGGATTCGGCAAGCTCACACGGATGCTGCGGGTCGGCGGGCTGGCGGAGGTGGTGCTTGGCCAGGGCGAGGCCGGTCTCGGAGGCCGCATCCGGGAGGCTGCGCTCGCGGGCCAGACGCACGGCTTCCTGATAACTCGCCGCCGCCAGCGCCCACTCGCCCTGCTCCAGCCGCCATGCGCCGCGCAGCGAGTGGAGACTGGCGATCAAGCCGCGACTCTTGCTTTCAGTGGCTAGACGTTCCGCCTTGGCAAGATGCTCCTCTTGTAAGGTTCGTTGATAGAAGTGAAACCGGGCAAGGCATGTCTCTGCGTCTCCCGGATGGTAAGCCGCAGATCGCCAGTATCTGCCCATCGCGTCCGTCGCATTCCACGTGATTTGAGCTTCTGAATATCGACCTAGTCTTGTGAGACCTGCGAATATCACAAGACCAGTTAAAAACACTCCCAGTTCGTCGTCGGTTATTTTCGCGAGGTCGCGAGCAAGTGGCCAGATGCGTTCCTCTTTTGCGAAACGCCTGATCGAGGCCATCTGGATCGTGACGCCACGGAGGAGTATTCTGAGGTAACCCCAATTCCTTCCCCGCAAAGCGCGCGGAATAGCAGCGTTGTAAACATCAAGAGCCGCGTTTGATTGTCCGACTTCAGCTAGAGCGATTGCAGAGTCGTTTGCAAGGTGGAGGACGTCGATTTCGAGTAAGCCTTCAGGGAGAATTCCCCATCCATTGATGAAAAACAATCGGTTCACCGCTAGGACATCGGCGTATGCTTGGAGATTAAATAGAAGCGGGCTGCACAACAATCCGATGTAGGACCGGCACGCTTCGCCAGTTCGGCCGATTTTTAGTAATGTATGCACGACGAGCAGGCCGCTGCGCACATCCTCCAGTGTTTCGGCTTCTTCGTAGGGGCGGTGGGGTTGTGCGGTGAAGTGGTCCACCACACGCTGGCCGTGGCGTTCGCGGTCCGCCGCCGACATCCCGCCCGATGCCACGCCGCGGACCACAGGGTGGAGGTCATACTTCCGCTCGCGGCCATCCCATTGCAACAGGCCGCGCTGCTCCAGGTCTTTGACGGTGGCCTCCAGCTTCTTCGGGGCCGCGTGAAACTCTGCCGATGCCAGCCGGGCTTGCACCGCTTTTTCATAGCCCTGCCAGCGCGCGAGGGCGGCTTCGTATTGCTTTTGCCGCTCGGCTTTCTGTTCGTCAGACTGATATTTCCAGTCCCACTTTTTCTCCGGCGGCTCCGGCTTTTCCACTTCCTCCGGCTCCGGTGGCAGGTGGGGATTGAAGGCCTTGAGCGTCTCGTAGTCCACAGAGTCGGTGAGCAGCGCGAGGGTGGAGAGGAGCGCCTGGCTCGCGGGCGGCAGGGCGTCGAGCGCGGCGCGGAGGATGTGGTTGCGCCGCTGGATGAGGTCGAGGCTGGCGAGGTCGAGCGCAGCCCCGGCCTGCGGGTCGGCCACCCAGGCGTCGAAGTTGCCGCGGTCGGGCAGGTAGTTGGCGATGAGGCCGCCGAGGATGCCGATGACGAGCGGATGGTTGTCGCAGTTGGCCGTGAGGTAGCTCTGGATGGCGGCGCTGTCGCCGATGATGCCGCCCGCGGAATCCTCCCGGACGCCGCAGGAGCGCAGGAGCTTCTCCGCATCCGGCGGGCGCAGGCCGGGGAGCGTGATGCGCTTCGCGCCGGTGATGGGCTGGCCGGCGGGATTCAGCAGCACGCGCGGGGTGAGCCGGGAACTGACGAGGATCTTCGACGGCGCGGCGGCGGCGAGGGCGCGGAGGAGGTCGTTGTCCTCGTCGCGGATGGCGTCGCAGGGGTTGCGGTTGACGATTTTGTCGGTGGGGGCGTTTGCCTCTTCGTCGGGGACTTCGGCGGCATCAATGCGGTGGTAGGCGACGAGCACGCGCTCGAGTCCATCGAGGATGAGCAGCCAGGGCCGGGCATGGAGCTGCGCGAGGATGTCGTCCTTCAGCTCGGCGGTTTTCTTTTTCGCGAAGTCCTCCAGCGGCCGCGCCGTCATGTAGGCGAGCGCGCGCTGGCAGAAGTCCGCCATGATCGCGCCCCGCTCGTAGAAGGAATACCAGAAGCGCCCGGCCCACGGGGCATCGGCGGGGCGCGCGGCGGGGGCGTGCTGCTTCGTCCATTCCCACGTCAACATGCTCTTGCCATTGCCGCCGATGGCTTCAAAGAGGAGTAGGTTGGTAGGGTCGGCGGGCTTGGCCCAGTCGCTGAGATCTTCCAGTTCCCGCGCACGCCCGACAAACTTGTTCGAGCCAATGTAGTCTGGCTCGGCGTAGAAGGCGGGGGGCCTGGGGATCGTAATATCGGGGACAGGGGGAGGAACTGGTGCGGGTGGTGTAACCGCCGGTGTCGTTGCCGCAGGCAGCAACGCAAGAAGATAGGCAGCCAGGTCTGCATGCTTCGCGCCGAAGGGGACCGCGCAGATGTTGTATCTCCTGTCGTTAAAGTAACGTTGAAGGTGGTCCTTTTCCGCATCGCGGACGAGGCAGAAATCCCAATGGCCGTCCTCTCTCGCACGCTGACCGTAGAGTTCGAGGAGCAGACCAATGTCGGGGTCGCTCAATCCATTCTCTCCGCATCCGACGTAAATCCATGTCGATGTCCGCCAGACGGCGGTGAGGTCTTGGCGATAGTGTTCGTTGCGGGTGATCGCCTGATAGGATTCTTCATCCAAGACCACCGATTTCGGAGCATCCCAGTGGCCGTGGAGAAAGAGAACACGGTCGGTGTGTTTGTGCCGGTGTGTGTCGAGGAAGGCCGCGTCGTCCTTCCACGTCACGGCTGTGAGATGAGGGCGGCCTTCCAGCAAGAGACCGTCGTAGTTTGTCGTGGCCAGAAGATTCCCGCGGAGACGGATTTCCTCCAAGGCATCAAGCAGGCTGCGGTCAGAGGATCTAATGGCGCCAACCGTGTCCTTTAGCCATGCGCGGAACATGTTCGCGCTCATCTCGCGGGTGATGGCATGGGCGGTCGCAATGAACTGAACGGTATCAGGCGAGCCATGGAGTAAAGTCCGATGCGCAGCGGCTTCGTCCACCGGGATGAGGTCATGCTTTCTGAGTAACGCGAGACCACTGTCGAGAAGCCCGGTCCACGATGCCTGGGGGTGGCGGCTGGCGGCAATCGAAACGCCCGTGCCAGCGACGACGATGGCGAGTCCATCTTTAATGGCTTTTTGCAGATCGGCTTTGGGATTTGCCGGGAGGCTCATGACAATGGGATGACCGTGATACCACCGGTCCTGCCGCCGATGAAGAAAGTTTTTCGGCCACTCGTTTGACCACTCCCAAGCACGGTGCGCCGCCGCCGGGCTTGGAGCATCTGGCACCAACCCTGCCATCGACTCGCATAACCCGGAGGCCATCTCGCACCGATCCCGCATCGACGCGCAGCAACCCGGAAACCATCTCGCACCACCCTTGTCCTCATCCGAACGTTGCCACGCCCAAACACGCAGCCTTCGTCATGCCTGTGAACTCCGACCCTTCGCCGATCTCGACGCCGCTGCGCGAAATATCTCATCTTCCCGGGATGAGCACCCATCCGCAAATCCATCTCGGCATCGACCTCGGCGCGGAAAGCGGGCGCGTGATGGCGGGGATGTGGGACGGGAAGACGATGCGGCTGGAGGAATTGCATCGCTTCTCGAATGGCAGCGTGGAAATCGCGGGCTCGCTGCGCTGGGATGTGCTGCGGCTTTGGGCGGAAATCCAGAGCGGACTCGCGCTCGCGCGGCAGCGGTTTGGCGACGCGATCGTGTCGATCGGCGTGGATACGTGGGGCGTGGATTACGTGCTGCTGTCGAAGTCGGGCGAACTGCTTGGGCTGCCCTACACGCATCGCGATGCGCGCACGCGCGGGCTGCTCGCGCAGACGTGCGAGCGGGTGGCGCGCGCGGAAATCTTCGCGCAGACCGGCGCGCAGTTTTTGGAAATCAACACGCTCTTCCAACTCGTCGCCGCCCAGCGCGATCATCCCGAAATTCTCGCGGCGGCGGATTGTTTCCTGATGATCCCGGATTTCCTGAACTGGTGCCTGACCGGCGTGCGCGGCGTGGAATTCACGAACGCGACGACGACGCAGTTCTGCAATCCCGCCACGCGCGGCTGGGCCACGGGACTCCTCGGCGCGCTTGATCTGCCGACGCATTTTCTCCCGCCGATCATCGAGCCCGGCACGAAGCTCGGCAGCTTCCGCGGCGCGGAAGTGATCGCGCCCGCCACGCACGACACCGGCTCCGCCGTCGCGGGCGTGCCGACGCGCCGCACGGGCCGCGCGGACTGGGCTTACATCAGTTCGGGAACGTGGTCGCTGCTCGGCGTCGAAGTGCCAAACGCGGTGCTCACACCCGGCGTGCTCGCGCGAAATCTCACGAACGAAGGCGGCATCGACGGCACGTATCGCCTGCTCAAAAACATCATGGGCCTCTGGCTCGTGCAGCAGTGCAAACGCTCCTTCGATGCCGAGGGAAAAACCTACGACTATTCCGAAATCGTGCAGATCGCCGCCTTGGCCGCGCCCTTCCGCTCGCTCATCAATCCCGACGACACGCGCTTCCTCAGCCCGGCGGATATGCCAGAAGCCATCCGCGCCTTCTGCCGCGAAACCAGCCAGCCCATCCCCGACACCGACGGCGCGCTCGTGCGCTGCTGCTTTGAAAGTCTCGCGCTCATGTACGCCACCGTCATCGGCTGGATCGAAGAGCTCACCGGCGAGCGCATCGAAGTCATCCACATCGTCGGCGGCGGCTCGCGCAATGCGCTGCTGAATCAATTCACCGCCGACGCGAGCGGGCGCACCGTTTTCGCTGGCCCGGTCGAGGCCACGGTGTTTGGAAACGTACTCGTGCAAGCGCGGGCGCGCGGCGAGATCGGCTCGCTCGCGGAAATGCGCGAAGTGGTGCGCGCGAGCGGCGGCGTCACGCAATTCGATCCGCGCGATGAAGCCGCGTGGGCGGAGTCGAGGGAGCGGTTTGGGCGGTTGATGGCGGGGTGATTCCGTTCGGGCTGCGAATGAAGCGCGCGCAGCGCCCTGGACTGCGGCAGCCTGCTGCCGCAGTCCAGGGCGCTGCGCGCTGCTCCATTTACGCGCCGAGTATTCCGAGAAACTCCGTCTCGCTCAGTTCCTTCACGCCATGCTTGCGCGCTTCGTCGAGTTTCGATCCCGCGTTTTCGCCGACCACGAGGAAGTCTGTTTTCTTGCTCACGGAACCGGACACATTCCCGCCGACGGTGCGGATTCGTTCGGTGGCCGCGCCGCGCGTGATGGCGTGGAGCGTGCCGGTGAGGACGAGCGTTTTGCCGGAGAAAATGTGACCGCTGGCAGCCGCGTGAATCTTTCCACGCGGTTCGATGCCGAGTGTGCGAAGGCGCGCAAGGACTCCCCTGCCCCGCTCGCTCCCGAACCATCCCAGCGCGGCGCGGGCGATGA
>JAYVRQ010000162.1:0-2195 GCA_043776145.1 Chthoniobacteraceae bacterium | reverse complement strand
TGGTGTCGGTCTTACTGTGCGGCGCCGAGGTGTATTTTCGTTTTATCTTTGATGAATCCGATTCCTTCGCGATGGTCAGAACCCATAAAAAGTGGCTGGAACGGCATTGGCAGCTCAACAGCATCGGGTTTCGCGACACACCTGGCGTTCATTTGCGACTGCCACCCAAAGATGTGCGCCGCGTGACTTTTATTGGAGACTCGTTTACCGCGGGACAAGGGGTTTCGGACGTCAATGGTCGCTTCGGCAATCGCTATCGCGCGCGGCACCCTGAACGTGAAACGCACATTTTTGCACAATGTGGCTGGGATACGTCCCATGAATTAGCGTTGTTGAACAAGACGATTCGCTCGGGCTACAAGCTGGATCTGGTTGTTCTGTGTTACTGTTTGAATGATATGCATGATATCATTCCAGACGCTTCGATGATGCTTGGTGATGCCATTAAGAAGTATAAGCCGAATTATGTCTGCGAACACAGCTACTTGCTGAAGGGTGCGATCCGTTCCTAACCAGGAAAAGTCGAGTGTTTTCGAGTCGATTGGGATTGGCGTGTGTATGAGTTGTTGAAAAGTGGTCTGGGAAAAGTGGCGTCCTTCGTGTGAGCTACGGGTGTAAGTTTCAAATCCGTTGGCTCAGGGAAGGAGCGCCACGATGCAGGATGCTACGAACAGTTGGGGATTTCTGACAGGTCTGGAATTGGTTTGTCGGGTGCAGGTGCCAGCGTGTGACCGAGAGTTGGTCGGGCCAATTCAGGCCGCTTGGCGGCAGGTCGTGCGGTCGGTCGTCGAGGCGTTTCCAGGCGGTGTGTCGGCGTGGGCCATGCTGAGTTGGGAACGGGCGCTGGGCCGGACGTTGCGGGAGATCGGCCGCCTGCTGGTGGAGCACGTCGTGAATCGCATCGAGCCGGAAGATGAACGGGAGTTGCCGCAGCAGGAGCGGTTCGACGGCGAGCTTTATCGGCGGAAGCAGAAGTCGCGGCTGCGGAATCTGAATTGCACGTTTGGTCCGATCCAGTTGCAGCGTTGTTTGTATCAGCCGTCGGAGAGTTCGGGGCGTTGCCTGTTTCCGTTGGAGCGGCGGTTGGGGATTGTCGGCGGCGTGGCGACTCCGGCGTTGGCGGACGAGGCGGCTCAAGCGGCGGCCGATCAGCCTCAGCGGCAGGTGTTGGCGGGATTGCAGGAGCGTCACGGCGTGAGTTGGGGTGCTCAGACGCTGCGGAAGGTCGTGGTCGCGGTGAGCGAGCTGTACACGCCGCAGCGGCATGAGGCTCAGGTGCAGAGACTGCTGGGCTGGCTGCGTGAGGCGGCGGACTCCCGCGGCCGACACACGCCGGTGCTGAGTGTTGGTCGCGACGGGATCATGCTGCCCATCGTGGCCCGCGACAAATACCAGGAAGGCTCGACGGCCACCGTGGCCGTGTACAACCGGAAGAAGAAACGCTTGGGCACGATCTACCTCGGCGAGATGCCCGAATCGGGCCAAGCCGGGCTGAGCGCGGCCTTGACCCGGTTGCTTACCGATGTGCTCACGCGCTGGGAGGGCCCGACTCCGAAACTGAACTACGTCACCGACGGCGGCCATCATCCGACCGAATACTTCGAGACGATCTTGTCGCCGATGCCCGACCCGCGCCATCCGGACAAGACGTTGTCGTGGGAATGGATTATTGACTACTACCACGCCTGCCAATACATCACTCTGCTGGCCGAAGCCCTGTTCGGCCCCGGCCGAGCCGCGTTCGGCTGGGCCAAGAAACAGCGTCACGTGCTGAAGACCAAAAACGGCGGCGTGTTCCGAGTCCTCCGCAGCGCGGGGGCCTTGCGAACGACTCGCGGCTTGGTGGGGAGCGCGGAGGACTACGACCGGGGCTACCGCTACCTCCGCGAACGTGCCGCGAAGATGAACTACGCCACCGCGCTCCGCTGCGGCCTACCGATCGGCAGCGGCGTGACCGAAGCCGGCTGCAAAACGCTGTTCACGCAACGCTTCAAGCAGTCGGGAATGAAATGGACAATCACCGGCGGCCAACCGATCCTCAACCTGCGAACCGTTTTCCTCAGCCGCGTTTGGCCCGCCGTCCGCGACCGAGCCTGGCAGTCTTATGAAATCCCCCAACCCCTAACTCATACCGCCAAACTCAAATTCAAGCCGCAAAAACCCCGTAAACTCGCGGTGTAGAGCGGATCGCACCC
>JAYVRQ010000161.1:0-7123 GCA_043776145.1 Chthoniobacteraceae bacterium | reverse complement strand
GCCGAGACCCGCCACCGCGTCGTCATCACCGTCAATTTCGACAACCTCCTCTCCGACTCCGTCGGCATCCACACCGACGTCTTCCCCCTCGTCTGCGGCCAATCGCCAAACGGGATGCCATTTTGCGCCAAGGCATCGCCGCCTGTCCGAAGAGTTCCGAGCTTGTCGGCAACTACGCGATCTTCCTCAATCGCGTAAAAAAAGACCATGCAGGCGCAGAGAAGTTCTACCGGCGCGCATTAGAATTGGCCCCAAATGACGCCGACTACACCGGCAACTACGCGCTTTTCTTAGATCAAGTGAAGAAGGACTTCACTGAGGCGGAGAAGTTCTACCGGCGTGCCTTGGAGTTGGACCCGAATGACGCTACCACTACCGGCAATTACGCGAGTTTCCTCCACGTCGTGAAGAAGGACTACGCGGAGGCGGAGAGGCTCTACCGGCGCGCATTGGAGTTGGCTCCGAATGACGCCATCGCCAACGGCAACTACGCCCAGTTCCTCGCCGCCTCCCGCCGATTCGATGCAGCCGCGAAGCTGGCCCGGCGTGCCTGGGAATTGTTGGAAGACAAGACATCGGACACTGCCGCGAAGGTCGCACTGACGCGGTGGCTCATGGATCGCGTCGCACAGGCTTCCGGCGAGCCTGCTTTGAGTAGGCTGAAGTCTATTCTGAAAGCGGGCATCGAGCGGAGCCCATGGTCTTTCGACGATATGCTGGCTGCAGCGGTACCCCGGCTTCCCGAGGAAGAGCGCGAGTTGGCCCGGAAGCTGGCGTCGGCGATCCTCGATGAGACGCAGGTCGCGGCCTTGGAAACGGAACCCTTGTGGAAGACCGTCGAGCCGGTGGGATTGGACGTGCCTTGGGAGGATTAACGCGTGCGAGCAGGGGCGTGCTCGGCCTGACGATCCGCCTGCGTTTCCGTCGAAATGAATGTGGAGAGACGACGCGATTGCCCGGATGATTTTCCCGAGTGACAAACCCCGGTGCGTTTGCTGACGTACGCGAATGTCATCTCCCGTCCTCTTAAAAAACAAAACCGGCATCAACGGACTCGGCGCAAGGAGTAATGAGTCAATGAGCAGGCAATGACCAAATGACAAATGCCCAAGAAACCCAGTGCGCGACGAATAGAGATTAGTCATTGGGAATTAGTCATTCCCTACTCATTGACTCATTATCTCATTCACTCATTTACCCGCCCATGCACCCATCCCGCTTCATCCTCCTCACCCTCGCCCTCGCCACCACCGCCTCCGCCCTCGACTGGCCGCAGTGGCGCGGGCCGGATCGCACCGATCTTTCCAAGGAAACCGGCCTGCTGAAACAGTGGCCCGCCGAAGGTCCGAAGCAGGTTTGGATTTTTAAGAACGCCGGGCAGGGCTACTCCGGGCCGTCCATCGTGGGCGGAAAATTCTTCACCCTCGGCACGCGCGACGGACAGGAAATCCTCCTCGCGCTCGACGCGAATACTGGAAAGGAGCTGTGGACGCATCCGCTTGGCAGCATTCTCGGGAATGGCTGGGGCGACGGCCCGCGCAGCACGCCCTCGGTCGATGCGGGAAAGGTGTACGCGCTCAGCGGCCCCGGCACGCTCGCCTGCGTGAGCGACGCGGACGGCAAGGAAGTGTGGACGACGAAAATGAGCGACGCGGGCGGCAAGGTGCCCGGCTGGGGTTACACCGAATCGCCGCTCGTCGATGGCGCGCAGGTCGTCGTCACACCCGGCGGCGGGAAAGGGGCGGTGGCGGCTTACGATAAAATGACCGGCAAGCTGCTCTGGCAGTCGAAGGATTTCACCGACGGCGCGCAGTATTCCTCGATCGTCGCGGCGACGATCAACGGCGAGAAACAATATGTGCAGCTCACCATGCAAAGCATCGTCGGCCTTTCGCCGAAAGACGGCGCGGTGCTTTGGAAGCAGCCCTTTCCCGGCAAGACCGCTGTCATCCCGACACCCATCGTGAAAGACAACCAGATCTATGTCACCGCTGGCTACGGCGCCGGCTGTGTCGCCTTGAAAATCGAACCCGGCAACATGGTGAGCGTCGCGTATGAAAACAAGGTGATGAAGAATCATCACGGCGGCGTGATCCTCGTCGGGGATCATCTCTACGGCCACAGCGACGGCAACGGCTGGGTCTGCCAGGACTGGAAAACCGGCGAGCAAAAATGGAACGAGAAGGGCAAGCTCGGCAAAGGCGCGATCGGTTTCGCCGACGGCATGTTTTACTGCCTCGATGAAGGCAGCGGCACCGTCGCGCTGGTCGAGGCGTCCCCGAATGGCTGGAACGAAAAAGGCCGCTTCAAGCTCGATCCGCAAACGACGATCCGCAATCCGCAGGGCCGCATCTGGACGCATCCCGTCATCGTGAACGGGCGGCTGTACCTGCGCGATCAAGACCTGATCTACTGCTACGCGGTGAAGTAACCGCAGCGATCAGCGGGGCGGCGGCGCGAGCACCCACGCTAGCCCGCGCTCCAGCCTCTCGACGAGATGATCGGAGTGATGGCCGGGCGATTCGTAAAAAGTGACGTGCGGAATTTTTCCGACGAGAGCTTTGTGGATTTTTGCCGCGCCAATGTTTGCGCCGAATTCATCGTGCTCCGCACCGTCGAGATAAACGCGCTGGGTTGCTGAAAAGGCGTCCTTCTTTTCGCGCGCGATGGTGAGCGGATCGAGCGCCAGCCAGCGTTGCCAGGTGTCCTCGCGCCATTTGCCCGCATCGTCGTAAAGCCAGTCGAAGCGGCCGCGCTGCGCGGCGGTCGGCGCGTAGTTCGCGCAGAGGCCCATGATGAGCCGCGCGAGGCCATCGTCGGGAAGGCGCGCGCGTTTTGCAGGAGCCATCGCCGCGTCGAGTTCGGCGCGCGTGACGGCGCGGGCGGATGCCTGCTCGACGAGCGGCTTGTGCGTCGTCTCGAAATCGCTGTCCGGCGAAAGCGCGACGACGGCGGTGAATTTTTCGTGACGCGACATCGCGAGCATCAGCGCGCCATACGCGCCGCTGGAATGCCCGGCGACAATGCAGGGCTGCTTCGTGAGCGCGGGCATGATTTCATCGGCGACGTAATCGGCGTAGTCGCCGGTCGCGGTGGAATTGAGAAACTGGCTGCCGCCGTAGCGCGAGCGGCCATCGACCACCGCGATGCGCAAGCGCATCCCGCGCGCCGCAAGCTGATCCACGACTTCGCCAAACCACGCGCGCGTCCCCTGCGCGATGGCATCTTCCGAAGAACCGCCCCAGCCCGGCAGATACACGACGAGCGGGAGCAGCGCGTCGTCCTTCACGCCATCCGGCTTGAAGATCGCGACGCGGCGCGCGACGGGATCGCCAAGCGGATTCCCCCGCAGCTTCTCGCCCGCAATTTTCACGACTTCGAGTTGCGCGGCGTCGGCGAGGAGCGCGGAGGTGAGGAGAAAGACGCACGAAGAAAACGGAAAGGGCACTGCCGTGTTATGCCAGACTTCCTGCGAGAAATGAAAGGCTCAGGAACGCCGCGGCAATCGCAGCGTGGCGCACACGCCTTCTCCGCCGGCACGATTTTTGAGCGCGATCGTGCCGCCGTGCAGTGCCGCCGCTTCGCGCACGAAGCACAGTCCGAGGCCGGAACTTTTGCGTCCATTGCCGGGACGTTGCAGTGAATAAAATCGCTCGAAGACCCGCGGCAGCGCGTAGTCGGGAATGCCAGGGCCGTCATCCTCGACGACGATTTCCGCACTTTGCGCGTCGGCGGTGAGGCGAACTTGGATCGCGCCGCCGTCCGGCGAAAACTCGATCGCGTTTTGCAGCAGATTCGCGAGCGCGCTTTCGATGAGAAACGATTCGCCGGTGATTTCGGGGCGCGCGTCGCACACGAGTTCGATCCGCTGGCCGCGGGCTTCGGCGGCGGGGCGGAGTTGCGCGCACACGATCTCCGTGATGTCCGCGAAAGCGATGGGTTCGGGATGTTCGAGTGTCTTGCGGCTTTCGAGCGCGGAGAGCGCGAGCAGGCGGTCGATGATGTTTTGCAGGCGGTTCGCCTCGGCCTGGATGTTGGCGAGAAATTTTTCGCGCCGCTCGACGGGCATGTCTTCGCGCAGCAATTCCACCGCTCCGCGAATCGCGGCGACCGGGCTCTTCATTTCGTGCGTCATCGTCTGCACGTAGTTCTCGACGTAGGCGCGGTTTTCGAGCGCGTCCCGCATCTCCTCGAACGCGCGCCCGAGCGTCGCCGCCTCCGGCGAACCGCCGCACGGCGGAGCCACGCGTTCCCCGCGCGCCACCGCGTGCGCGTACTCCGTGAGCCGCCGGATCGGTCGCGAAAAAAGCGTGACCACGAGATAAGCGCCCGCCGTCACCGCCGCGAAAAAAATCAGCCCGATGGTGCGGATGCGCAGCTTCGTGTCGTCGCGAAACTGGAAAAGACTGCGCTGCGTTTTCGACACGCTGACCACGCCAACAATCGCGTTCCCCCGGCGGATCGGCGCGGCGACGAACATCACGGAACTGTCCGCGTCGTGTGGATTCGCGAGGGTGGATCGCGCTCCATAGTTTCCCGAAAGCGTCTGCGCCACGTCGAGCTTCACGCTGTAGTCGCGGCCCTCCGCCACACCGCCATCGGAGTCGAAAAGCACCGCGCCGCGGCGGTCGGTGACATACGCATTCATGTCGAGCGTCACTTTCGTGAAGTCATAGACTTGCGCGCTGAACGGACGCGCGTGCGCCGCCGTCCACGCGCGGCGGATCATCGCGAGATCGATCGCGCCACTTTCATCCACATGCTCTTCGAGGATCGCCGCAACGACTTGCGCGACATCCACCATCGTCTCCTCGGCCGCCTCCAAATACTCGCGCTCGACACGCTGCGTGAGCTTGCTCTCGACAAAATAAAGTCCAGCCGCGAGCAGCAGCAGAAAGCCAACAAGAATGCGCGAGGTGGTGCTCAAAAAAATCACTCCCGAAGCGAATAGCCGAAGCCGCGATGGGTCTCGATCGGATCGGCATCGGCGCGCGCCTCCTTCAATTTCGCGCGCAGGCTTTTGATGTGTGCATCGACCGTGCGTTCGAGCGCCGCGCCGGGATCGTCCCATGCGATGTCCATGAGTTGCGCACGGGAGAAGACGCGGCCCGGTTTCGCAACGAGCGCGCGCAGCAGGCGGAACTCCGTGCCCGAAAGCGCAAGCCGCGCGTCGTGAAAATGAATCTGCGCGCGCTCTTCATCGATCCGAAACGCACCCTGCGCGACGGGCGCGCATTCATTCGCCACCGGCGCGGACTGCGTGCGCCGCAGCACCGCCTTCACCCGCGCGCAGAGTTCGCGCGGACTAAACGGCTTCACCATGTAATCGTCCCCGCCGATCTCGAGCCCGACCACACGATCCACCTCGCTCGCGCGCGCCGTGAGGAAGATGATCGGCAGATTCGACGCGCGGCGAATCTCTTTGCAAAGATCGAACCCGACCGTATCCGGCAGTCCGACATCGAGCACCACCAACGCCCAAGGCCCGCGCTCCAAAGCCGCGCGCGCCTCCCCACCCGTCGCGCAGCCCTGTGGCTGAAAGCCCTCGGTCTCGAGCGAATAAACGATGTTGTCCAAAATCGACGGCTCATCTTCGACGACGAGGATGCGGGGTTTCATGCGGGTGAGCGTGTGCGGCGGGACGCGCGGAGGCAAGGCTCCGGGGAGCGCGCTTCATCACACCCGGCTGGGAATCGGCGGCGGCTGGACGCGCGAGGTGAAGGCGTCCTCCCACTTCACCCGCGCGGTGAAGGCCATGAGCAGCGCGAGCGTGATGATCGCGCCGATGGTGATCGTGATTCCCGTCAGCCCGTCGAAGAAAAAGCTGTAGCTGAACAGCACCATGTAGGCGAACTGAGCGACCGTGGAGATCGCGGCGAATTTCGCGCCCGCCGCGCGCCAGAGGTAGCCATTCACCAGCGCGAGCGAGACGGCGGCGGCGATGAGGAACGAGAGCGTGAGCGGCACGAGATCGACGAGATATGCGAAGAGGAGTTGGAACGCGAAGCAGCCGGCGGCGAGGAAAAAATAGTTCATCGGATGCAGGCCGGTGCGCTCGCGGATGCTGACGATCACGAGCACGGCGAAGAAGAAGAGCAGCGAGACCGGCGCGAAAAATGTCATGCGTCCGGCGACGTAGCCGGGGTTCGTGACGGCGGGCATGTCCATCGCGATGGCGTTCGCGCCGATGACGTCGGTGTAGTCCCATTGCAGCTTCCGCCCGTCGCCTGCGTCGGTGCGCGCGGTGGGCGATTCCGCGCCGGGCGGCGTGTTGATTTCGCGGAAATTAGTGGTCATCGCGAGGTGCAGATTTTTCACGCGCTTCGCGTCTTTGAGCGAGTAGGTCCACTGGTTGAGACCGGTCGCGCGGTAGGCCACGGCGAGCGGGATTTCCGCGCCGGGTGCGAGCAGCAGCGATTCGCGGATCACGCCATTCACGGGCGTCTTGTCGGTGAGCTTTTCGCCGAACTTCAGCGAGAAGGAATCGTAGCGCGTGTCCGCCGCTGGGAACGTGAACTCGGCGTAGATCGTCTGCGGAATCGGCGTCGGATTTTTCACAAGATACTCGCCGCTGAAATCGACTTTGTAGGTGCGATACCAGAGCAGTCCCTTTTGCTTTGGGTCGAAGGTGAGCGTCACCGCGATGTCGCTTTTCTCGGGCTGAATGGCGCGGCGCGCCCCGGCGCTCGTGGGCGCTTCGTAGAAGAGCGACGGGTGTTCCTGCGAGAGCACCGGTCCCCAGACTTTGGCGACTTCCGAGCTGAGGCGTTCGTCGGTTTGGTTCGAGCGAAACTGCAAGGTGCCGCCGAGCAGGAACCAGCCGGCGGAAGTGCAGAGGACGATGAGGCAGATGGCGATGAGGCGTTTGGTGGTCATTGGGAAAAGTTGAGAGTTGAGGGTTGAGTGGCGCTTATTTTTCGAGGCCGCGGCGTTGGTAGAAGAGGGCGAGGGTCGGGCGTTCGGCGCGGCAGAAGTCTTTGCGCAGTGCGACGGAATGCTCGTCGGGTGCTTGATTCGCGGCCCATCCGGCTCCGTAGAATGTGGTGACTTCAAATGCGGCGGGGAGGGCGATTGACCAGTCGAAGTGCTCGATGAAAAGCGCGGTGCGCGGCAGCTCGATGGC
>JAYVRQ010000160.1:0-7130 GCA_043776145.1 Chthoniobacteraceae bacterium | reverse complement strand
TCGAGGAGGTCGTTGAAAAGGTTCACGTATTGTCCCTGAATCTGGTCGGCCTGCTTGATGGTGTCCTCGCTTTTGACCAGAGCGTCGCCGTATTGCTTTTTGGCGGTCGCAAGATTTTCGGCCTGCTTGTCGAGGTTGCCGAGCTGCCACTTCATGATCTCGGACTGCTTGCTGGTGTTGCGGATTTGCACGCCGAAGTAGATGGCCATGGCGAGCGAGAGGATCGCGAGCGGGACGTGGGAACTCATGGAGGAGGACGAGTGGGAATGTTCGGAACTCATGGTGAAATTCGGTTACTTGGGTTGCGCTTTCGCGGCGTCGTCGAGGAGCTTTTTGATGTCTTCCTTGTCCTTGTCGGTGACGGTGACGCCATACTTGGTGAGCAGTGCGAAAATTTTAGCATTGTTGCCGCGCATCCCGGCGACCTTGAGGCTGGCGATCACCTGCGGACCCTGCTGCTGGGCGAGTTGCGTGGTGGTGTTGAGCTTTTGCTGGCGTCCCTGGAGTTCCTGCTGCTGGAACTGCACCTCCTGCTGCTGCGTTTGGTTTTCCTGCGTTTTCTTTTGCAGTTCGGTCTGGAGCGAGAGGCTGGACCCACCCTGGAAGAACATGACGATGCTCAGCAAGGCGGCGATGGCGGCGGTGACCACGGAGAAAAGTGAGGGAATACTCATTGGATAGGGGCGCACTTGATAGCGATGGTTTCGTGGGCGTCAAGGTTGGGATTTGAGGAAGCCTCAATTTGCTGGCGTGGAGGTTATTTTGAAAACGCAGAGGCGCAGAGGACGCAGAGGTTTCTGCTGCGGAATCCGTCTCTGCGCCTTTGCGTCTCTGCGTTTTCAAAAATGCCGCAGCCTTCCCGCTTTCCTCGCAAAAAAAATTAGCGCAACCGTTGCCGGTTGCGCTGGTGCAGCGGAGGAACGCTACGGTTTTTTGTTAGTTGAGATCCTCGCTTGCGACTGCTCTTAAAGCGGACGGCGTGCCACCGGCGGCGACAAGTGCGGCTTCTTCGCGAAGTTCCTTGCGCAGCATTTTCACGAGCAGCGCGACGATGGCGATGTTCAGGACGAGCAGCGTGAGTTTTCCAAATCCGAAGCGGTGGAACGTCTCGTACAGTTCGACCGGGATGAAGGACGCGGTGACGATGACGGTGAGAAATTTTGCCCATCGCTGATTGAGGAGCAGTCCGACTCCCTCGACGGTGAAGACGGTGCCGAAGAGGAAAACGAGGCGGCTCAACTGGCCGACCTGTTTGGCCGTGACGAGATCTAGCCGGGCGAGCAGCGCGGCGGCGTGCCCATTGTCCGCGTCGAGACCAAGCGTCTCGATCCAGTTGCGGACGACATCGTCCACGTCCTTGTGCAGCAGCCCAAGCAAGCCGACGCCGAGCGCGAGCAGCAGCAGTCCCTTCGCCAGATTGTATCCGGCGATCCAGCGAAGGGCGGATTTTTCTTTTTGGGGACGCATGAATGGGGCGCGACGCGCGGTGCGCGGAGTGTATCGCCGTGCGGCGAAAGTGCCACCCGATATTCGCGGCTCAGCGCGCCGGGAGGCCGGGCGGGCGGGCGGAAAGTTTCAGCGGCGCGACGGCGGCAGCGGCGGCGGTTCCCTGCGCCGCGACGTCCATGCGGCGCGCGCCGACGATCTGGATCGTGCCTTCCGCAAGACGTCGCAGCGACGGGCGGTTTTTTGGAGTGACATACGTGTGCTGGCCGAGCCATTCGCCGTTCACGCCGATGTTCGTAAGGCTGTAGGTCTTGGGAGCGATGAGGTGCAGGATGTAAAGATTGTTCGTCGTGTCGAACTGCATCTGCGGCGTGGTGCCGTCGATCATGTGGCCGACGCGATAGGTGCAGAAAACGTACGCCTGTTCCTCGTCCTCGACGCGCGCGTAGAGGTAGCGTTTGTCATCCTGAAACTCAATGAGCGAGACGGTGTGATTGCGCCCCGCGTTTTTCAGCGTGTCCGGCACGCCCACCGTCTGATGCCACAGCGTTTTCCCTTCGGTGATTTCGACGAGGCACGGTTGCGATGCGAAGAGTTTGTTCAACGGCGCGGCGAAGATCGCGGCCTTCACCCGATGCAGGCCGAACTCCGAGATGCCGTAAAGCCGCGTGAGATCGACGGTGCGTTTGACGGTCTCGCCGATTTTGATTTCGAGCGGGTCAAGGTGGTAGTCGGGATTGCGCGGCGGGACGAGCGTCTCCCTGGTCGCGCCCGTCACGTCGAAGCCAAACCACGGCTGCTCGCCATCTTGCAGCAGCAGGTCCCGACCGGAGAGATTCGTGATGCGGACGGTGGCGACGATCGGCTCGTAGCGCAGGTGAACGCGGCGCTTGATGTCGAGCGCGACGGAAAGCTGGCCGTGCGCGGGCAGCGCAGCAGCGCAGACGAGGGCGAGGAGGAATAGGCGGAGTTTCATGCGGCGTTGCTGGGTTAGTTGCTGGTGACGGTGCGGAAACCAATCTGATCGGTCCCCTTGCTTGCATCCTGATTGTCCACCCGTTTGTCGAGCCTCACGTCGGCGGAGAGAAAATTTCCGCCTTTCAAAATGGGGAAGCGTTTGTCCTCGGTCCAGGTATCGACCCATTCGCTCACATTGCCGGCCATGCCGACGACGCCGAGCGAAGTCTTGTCGCCGCGCACGCCATCGACCGGGCTCCACCAATTCCAGCCGTCGATTTTCCCTTTCGCGCGGGTGTCGTTCTTGTCGTAGTCCGCGCCGGAATTCACCTTTTTGTCATCGCGCTCGTTGCCCCACGGATAGACGAAACCCTCGGTCCCGCGCGCGGCGGCTTCCCATTGCTCCTCGGTGGGAAGCTGCTGCCCGCGCCATTTTGCGTACGCGAAGGCATCCCACCAACTCACCATGACCATCGGCGAATCGAGCGCGTACGGCGCGCCCGCGACCGCGCCGCCGTTCTTCGCCTGGCCGTAATAGATCGGCCAGTTCTCGGGACGGTGATCGACAAAGCGCGGCTGCTTCGGATGGTCGAAATCCTTCGAGTTCCCCGGATGCGAATCGAGGTATTCGAGGAACGCCGCGTACTGCCCGATGGTCACTTCGTATTTGCTGATCTTGAAGGCGGGCAGCGTCACTTTTTTCTGCCCGACCGTGTAGCTCCCCGCCGGGATCGTGACCCATTCCTCGACGACGTGCGCGCGGTTGCGCATCACGTACCAGACGACGAGTCCGGCGATGACGACGAAGCTGACCATGCTGATGACATTGCGCAGGAGTTCCTTCTTCTGCTGCTGGCGCGCGGCCTCGAGCGCGGCGGCGGCGGCGCGATCCTGCGCGCCGATCGCGGCGGCGGCGGCGGGCATGTATTTCGGCTCGATGCTGATGACGCCTTCGAGCACCTGCGCCCAGTCATCGAGCCCGCTCGTGCCAGCCTGCACCATGCGGCTGAGCAGTCCGCGCAGCCCCGGCGAAAACCCCGGCCCGGTGTGGACGATGGCAAAGATCGCGCGACCCAGCGCGACGATTTCCTCCTGCGCGCTCATCTGCCCGTTCGCGATTTGCGTCGCGAGATTCACGAGCCGCGGCTGGTGGTCGGTGCCGAGCTGCACGCTCGATCCATCCACGGGCAGATGGGGAATGCCGCCCGTGTTCAAATAAGAGAGCCCGTCCGCCGCAGTCTTCAAAATGTTCATCGCCGTGCGCTCGTCGATCTTCTGCCCGTGCGCGGCGAGCTGCGTGAGGTTCTGGCCGTCCACGTATTCGTTTGCGTAAAAAATGCGCCCCTCGCTTTCGCCCGCTTCATAGACAGCGAGGATGGTCGCGTGCTGCACCTGCGCCTTCGCGCGCGCATCCGCGATGAAACGCAGGCGGCTCGCCTCATCCGCCGCGTGCTCCGCGCTGAGCACATGCAGGCTCACCGGGCGGTCGATGGCCGTCTGCACGGCAGAATAAACGGCACCCCATTCATCCTCGCCCATTTGATTGCGCACCTCGTACGCGCCGATCGTCTGGCCGGTAAATTCCCCCGGCTTCGTTTCGAGCGAACGCATCGGCGGAGCGGCGGCGGGAACCGCGACGGGACCGGGCGCGCGCGGCGCGACCGCAGCGACGGGACGCGCGACAGGCGCGGCTTTCGCCTGTGGCGCAACTGCGCGGGGAGCTGCGGGCTTTGCTTGCGGAACAGCCACGGGCCTTGCCTGCGGGACAGCGGGAGGCACCGCGCGCGCGACCGCCGTCGGCGGAGGAATCGCTGCCGGACGCGCCTGCGCCACCGGCGCGGCGGAGGGACGCGGCTGCGGCACGGGCACCGGCCCCAGCGGACGCGGAGCCGCCACCGGGACCGGCGCGGGCGGCGGCACGAGTTCCTTTTTCACCGCCTCGATCACCGCCGCGACATCGAGCGGCTTTGCCAAAAAGGGAACCCCGTTCAACTGCTCCGCGTAATCGCTCAGATCGTACCCGCTCATCAGGATCGTGCGCAGCTTCGGGTAGCGCGTCAGCATTTCCGCGCGCAGCGCGAAGCCATCCATCGGCTCCATCACCACATCGGAAATCAGCAGATCGAGCCCGCCGAGCGCAGCCGCGTTTTCGAGCGCCTTCTCCCCGCTCGTTGCCGCGCGGATTTCGTGGCCGGGCAGCGTCTTGATCGTGGCGAGCAGCGATTGGATGACGCTCGTGTCGTCATCGACCAAAAGGATTCTCATGGGGCAACGGTGTCTTTTTCCAAAGTCTGCGAAGCCGGGAATCGCTGCCCCAGCAAGGGCGGTTCGGCGCGGGTGGCTTGCAGTTCGTCCTTGTAATAAACCCGCACGATATAGCCATAGTATTTTCGGTTCTCGCGCTTCGGATCGCGCGTGTCGGGCAGCGGCTGGCTGTATTCCACCTCGAGCACTTCGCTCTCATCATCGCGCCAGTCTAGCGGCGCGGTAATCCATTTGTGGCTGACGGTCGCGCTCGTCTTCAGCGGCTTGTCGTCGAGCAAATCGTAAAAGAGCACCAGCACGGTGACTTCCTTCACGCTGACCTTCGTCTTGATCCGCTGCTCGATCGGCACCTTCACCACGAGACGCCGCAGCAGCTTCGGATCGCGGATGTCTTCGCTCTCGATCGAGCCGATCCCGAACGTCGCCATCGCCGCCGTCCCGCCGCCGGTCTGCACATTGGAATTCGTCGGCGCATCGAGCCCCACGCGCGTCGTCAGCACCGCCTCGCGCATCTTCGACTGCGCCGCCGCAAAATACACGCCCGCCGATTCTCCCATGTCGTACACGCGCTTCCAATGCTCCGCCGCCTTGTCCGGCAGCCCCATTTTCTCCAGCGTCACCGCGATCTCCGCGATGGCCTCCGGGTTGCGCGGATCGAGTTCGTACGCTTCGCGAAAACGCGCGAGCGCAGTGCCCGTGTCGCCGCGGTCGCGGGCCACGCGCGCATTTTGCAGAATCTCACCCGTGCGGCTGTCCGGCGCGAGTTGCAGGCGCGGCATCGGGCGCGGCCGCTCGGGCGGCATGATCGGTCCCGTCGAACCCTCGACCGTCAGCAGCGAATCCTTGTCTTCAAAAGGATCGTTCAGCGTGAGCGTGCCCTTGTCCTCGTCCGCCGCGCCCGCCGGCTTCGGCGCTGGCATCACCGGACTCGGGACCGACACCACCTGCGCCCCCGCCCTCACCCTTTTCACAAAAGCCCATCCGAGCATCCCGACCTGCGTGATCGCGACGAGGCCGAGGACGCTGATCGCGATGATGAACGTCCTTCCGGGAGTGTGTTTGGAATAGGGCAGCGCCGCTGGCATGAGTGAGGGAAAGCGGGCGCACGTTAGGTTTGCGGCGCGGGAGTGTCAAACCCCGCGCGGCCCGCAGAGGTTGCGCGAATCGGCGACTCCCTTTAGTAGAGCGTCCCTTCGATGCTGGAAACTCTCGCACCCACTGCCGCAAAACCATCCGCCCCGCCGGTGCTCGAACCCATCCGCATTCGCGCAAAATTTTTCCACGCGGGCGACAAAAAGTTTTTCCTGAAAGGCGTGACGTACGGGCCGTTCGCGCCAGACGCGGAGGGGCATTTCGTCGGCACGGTGGAAAAGGCGCGCGCGGATTTTGCGCAGATGCGCGAGATCGGGATCAACGTCATCCGCATTTACCATGTGCCACCGCGCTGGCTGCTGGATGTCGCGGCTGAGTTCGGACTGCGCGTCATCATTTCGATTCCGTGGACGCAGCACGTCGAATTTTTGAACGAGCGGAAGCTGCGGCGCGACATCGTGGAGACGATCCGCAAAGGCGTGGCCACGCACGCGGGGCATCCGGCGATCTTCGCGTATTTCGTCGGGAATGAAGTGCCGACGACGATGGTGCGCTGGCTCGGCGCGGGGCGCGTGACGGCGTTCATCGAGCAGCTCATCGACGTGGCGCGCGCCACCGATCCGCGCCCGCTCTACAGCTATGCGAGTTATCCGCCGACCGAATATCTGCTGCCGACGAACGTCGATTTTTACAGCTTCAACGTCTATCTGGAGCGGCGCGTGGACTTCGAGCGGTACCTCGCGCGCCTGCAAAATCTCGCCGAGGACAAGCCGCTCATCATGGGCGAATTCGGGATGGATACGCTGCGCAAGGGCGAGGACATGCAGGCCGAAGTGCTCGACTGGCATCTCGATGTCGTGGTGAAAGGCGGCGCGGCAGGGACGATTTTCTTTTCGTGGACGGATGAGTGGTTCACGGGCGGGAGCGAGATTCTCGATTGGGAATTCGGACTCGTGACGCGCGATCGAAAGCCGAAAAAGGCGTTCGGCGTTCTCCAGAAAAAACTCGACGGAGACGGGGCGATCACCTCGCGGGTGGAACTGCGCGCTTATCCGAAGGTGAGTGTAATCGTGTGCTCGTACAATGGCGGGCAGACCATCGCCGAATGTCTCGCCGCGCTCGATGCGTTGAATTATCCCGATTACGAAATCGTGCTCGTCGATGACGGCTCGACGGACCAGACGCAGGAGATCGTGACGGCGTGGCAGGAGGAGCGAAAACGAGCAGGCTTCATCAGCATCGTGCAGTCAAACATGGGTCTGAGTTACGCACGCAATGCGGGCGCTCACTCGGCAACGGGCGAGATTTTCGCCTACACCGACAGCGACTGCATGCCCGATCCCGACTGGCTCTACTACATGGTCGGCACG
>JAYVRQ010000159.1:0-7140 GCA_043776145.1 Chthoniobacteraceae bacterium | reverse complement strand
CGTATTCGTAGTCCGCGCTCGTCGATCCGAATTTCGGATAGATGAATCGGCACGCCGGGACGTTTTCCTTCGAGATGCCGTGCGCCGTCTTGATGCCCGAGGTCTTGAGGTGCTCGAGCGATTCGTGGAGCAGCGTCGAGCCGATGCCACGGCTGCGGTACTCGGAGAGCACGCACGGGCCGGAGATGAGGTGTGTCGGAGTGTCCTCATTCACATTCAGCGCGGATGCGGCGATGATGCGTGTGCCGTGCGTGACCACGAGGCAGGGGACAGCGCGGTGCGCAAAGCTGGCAGCGAGCTGTGACTCGATGAATTCGCGGACGAAGCGGATCGAATCGCCCCATGCGGCATCCAGGCCGAATGCGGTGAAGATGACCTGATGCACGGTCTTTTCCTCGTCGCGTGACGCGGCGCGGATATTAAATGCAGAGGGGAGATGCGATTCGAGCGCGGGGAGCTTTGTCAGATCCCATGCAAATCGCTTCCAACGAACAAGCTTCATGTGAGGATGCTAATCTTGGGCTTTGAGGAAAGCAATCGTCGTGTGGGCATTTCGCCAAGAGGAACGGCTTCCTGCGGTTGAATGGGCCTCAGCCGGTGGTTTTTGGAGTGAAGCTGTCTCGGTTTGATGGACACCGAGGCGGGCTGCGGGGAGAAGAAGCGGCTGCGCAAGAACGCGCAGCGTTTATTACGCGGGGAATCCCCGGCGACTGTGCTGCACGATTTTCTCCCGTCGCCGGTCGTTTCTTCTTGCGTCGCAAAAGCGCTGGGAATGTTCCGTGCCGGCTGTACGTTCATGAGAAGCACCGTTTCCCCACGCGCCCGATTTGAGTCCGCGTGCCGATGCGCCCCCCAAAAAACATGCCACGCAAGAACTCCCATCCTGCCTTTAGTCTCGTCGAACTCCTGGCGGTGATCGCCATCATTGGCATCGTCATGGGGATCGCGCTGCCGGCGCTGTCGGTGGGGCGGGGCACGTCGCTGAGGACGGCGGGCAACACGATTACAAATCTGGCGGGTCTCGCGCGGCAGCACGCGATGTCGCGCAACACGCTCACCGCGCTTGTGCTGCTCGCAAACCAGGGCACGGAATTCGACTACCGGGCATTCGCTGTGGCGGAATACAAGGCAGGCATCGGCTGGAGCCAGATCGGAAAGTGGGAGATGCTGCCAGTCGGAATCTGTGTGGACGCTGGCGACACACAGGAATGCAGTTTCCTGCTGCGTTCGCCGAATCCCTTCCCGTTTCTCACCGGCACCACACAGGACAATCCGCCCGTTCTTTTTCAAGGCACGCCGATCCGCAATCCCGAGGGCTATGCGGCGCGGATATTCACCCCCAGCGGCGGATTACAAAACGCGGGTGTCCCGGCGCAGATCCGGATCGTGGAGGGCGACACCACGGGAGGCGTGATGCGCTACTCGCATCGCAACAGCGTGGGGAAACCGGCGAACAATTTCGACATCGCCATCGTCGGCGCGACGGGCGCGACGAAAATCAGCCGTCCTTAGCCCCGGTTGCCCACGAATGAAATGAATATGCCCCGTTCAGGAAAATGCGGATTCACTCTGCTGGAGGTGGTCATCTCGCTTGCCGTCGTCGCGATCGTGGCGCTGTCGCTGATCAGCACGCTCGGCGTGGCACTGGATTCGGATCGCGTGGCTGGCCGTGACACGCTGCTGGCTTCGATGAGTTCGCAGGTGCTCGGACGTCTGCGCGCGGTGCCGTTCGATGCGCTGTGGCTCGCCGATCCGACCTCGACTCCGAATCCACCCGTGCCGGGAAGCACAGCGCCCGTTGCCACTACGTGGTATTTTTCCGACGAAGGCGCGCTGATCACCGGTGCGGCGAGCGGTGTGCCGCCGGGCGCGATCTACCGGTGTGCGGTGCAGAAGGTGCCCGACGAATTATCGAGGGCGGTGCCTGGCTCCGGGCCGTACAACCGGGTCGCACTCAAGCTGCAATTCGGCTGGCCGGTCTCTGCCGCCCCTTCCGCGCCCGCGCCCGCAAACCTCCAAGTCCTCAATGCAAGCATCGCACGCTATTAGGTCGCGCCGAGGATTCACGCTGATGGAGGTGCTCGTCGCGATGAGCATCCTACTGGCGGTCGTCGGGATGATGACGATGATTTTCAACGAGGTCACCCGCGCATGGATGCACGGCGAGGGACGAGGCGAGCGGCGGCGCAGCGCCCGCTCGCTTGCGGATTTCATCGCGGCCGATTTGCAGGGCGCGCTGCTGCCGGTCGAGACCCTGGCCAAGGCGGGCCAGCCCAATCTGCAGTTCCTCGTGAACCCGCCGACTGGCCAGGTGCCCGCCGATTATCGGAATGCCGACGCAGCATTCTGGCAGGCGCCCATCGCGACGGAGGCAAGTTTTGGGGACGTGGCCGAGGTCGGATATTTCGTGAAGTGGATGAAGACGGATGCCGCCCCGGAACCGCGGCCCGTCCTGTGCCGGCTTTTCGTGAATCCCTCGATGCAGGATTCGTCCGGTGCGCCCATCAAGAATCCCAATTTCAAAATCTACGGTACAAGCCCTGACTCGTGGCTGGGCGCGAGCCTGCTGGATGAAGTGGCCCCCGCCGACAAGGCGCACGGCTATGTCGGGCTGTTTGCGGACAATGTCGTCGGCCTGTGGCTGCGCTGCACCGGGCTGGACGGCGCGGACCTGCCGAAGCCGTTCGATTCGCGGAAGGGGTATCCGCTCAAGGTGCGGTTCACTGACAGCACTGGGACGATCCAGACTAGGGACGAGCAGCGCTACCTTCCGGCAGCGCTCACAGTGTCCGTCGCGCAGCTTGATGCGCGGCTCGCCGTCCGCCTCGATCCCGTGTGGGAAACTGTGCGCACGCTCAGCAGGAGCGCGACTGACGCGACGGATTTCATCGAGCGGATGCAGGACGAGGCAAAGACCAACGCCGCAATCAGGCCATTGCTCGGCGGGCTGCGAACCTATACGACACAAGTACAACTCATCAACGGACGATGAATCCCCCCATTCACCATCGCTCACATGGCGCAGCACTCATCGTGGTGCTTTTCTTCGTCATACTCATCACGGTCGTCACGGTGGGCTTTCTGGAAAGCGCGCGGCTGGAGCGAAGCGCCGCAGGCAGCCACTTCGAGCGGATGCGTGCGGCGACGCTCGCTCGCGATGGTGTCGAGAGTGTCGTGGCGATTCTTCGGCGCGAGACCACTGATCCGGCCCGGAACTGGATCAGCCAGCCCGGCGCGCTGATTGTGTCGGATGTGGTGATCGATCCGACTCAGAAGCAGTTGAGGAAACAGATCCCACTTTCGAGCGGCGTGCCGAGCAGCGGTTTCCTCGGGACGATAGACGCGAAGCTCGATCTGGAGCCGCCCGAACTCAACGTGCAGACGCTGACCGATCAAAATCCGGCGACGTATCTGCTCACCGACCGGCGGGATGCCGCCACCGGTGCACCGGTGCAGATGAAGCTGCGATGGATCTATGTGCGCAAGGACGGCGCCTACGATCTGGATGCCGCAAAGCTGCCAGTCGAGACGCCCGTCCGCACGAACAAGACCAACCCGATTGTCGGGCGCTTCGCATACTGGGCGGACGACGAGAGCAGCAGGATCAACTACAACATCGCGTGGAAGCGGAACACGTTGACCAGCGCCAATAAAAATACCGCCCCCGTGGCGCATCCGAGCCGGATCAATCTCACGGCACTCACGCTGAACACCGGCGCTCCCATGCCGGAGGCTCTCGCCGACACGCTGCATAACTGGACCGCAAAAACCCCCGGCCGCTTTTTCAATTCCTTCGCCGACGCGCGGCAGGTGAGCCCCGAAGCCGCGAGCGTGCTCAACTACAACAAATTCGAACTCACGCATTTCAACCACGACCCGGACACGACGTTCTTCGGCGAAAACCGCATCCTGTTGACCACAAATGCGGACTTGGTTCCCAAGGTCAAAAACGCCGACGGCACTGACGCGAAGAACGCGGACGGAACGCCAAAATACGCCCGCGAGTTTCTAGACATCCTGCGGGACGACAAACCTGCATCCAGTCTCGATCCCGGCAAACTCGAGGATATAGCCGGGGCGCAACCCGACTGGATCCTTGACGCCAGCGGCAACACGTTAGTTCAGGGCGGGAAAAACAAACTCGATCCCGTTGTCCGCAACATCATTGATTACATCAGCAAGAAGGACTGGCCGATTTCCCCGCCGGGAACTCCGACACCGAGCTACAAGGAAAAGTATTACCCCGGCCCGGGCACCTCGGACGGCAGCCCTCGTCTTGCGCAAATCGCGATCAATATCATTGATTATGTCCGGGCAAAGGAATCCAAGACCCAAATCATAGCGCCACTGCGTTTCGCACTGGATGGCAGCGCTTCTCCAAAATACACACTCCACCCCAGCAAGACGTATGGTGCGGCAAATTCCTATCAGGGCCTGTGCCGCAGCCCATATATCACCGAGGCTGGCATGTGGATGGAGAAAGATGAGGCCATTCCTCCAAGTCCATTGCCATCCGGGTGGCCGACAGGAAAAAAACTCTACAAGTGTTACTTCAAGTATGAGCTTTTTCTCCCCAAGAACTACGGCTTCGACGCCGATGGGATCGAGCTGGTCCCAGACAGTTCGGCGAAACCGGCCACCGGTACCTACGGATGGTTTGCCACATGGACGGAAACGAGAGATCAGACGGTAACTCAGTACTATGGAACCACGGTAACTGGAGGATTACTGGACATGGATAGCGCGGGCAACAACGCGAGCCGGATTTACAAGGAAGATATCACGGGGGGCAAAGGCAAGAATGGGACATCGCTCACTCCCGGAAACTACGTAACCATCACCAAGATATTCTACCGGGACAAGAATTATGCCGCACGTTCGACGATCAGTACCCGGATGGCCTTTTACTATGGAACTCAGGATGCCAATGGCTTTCTCTCGGGTAATGGAAGTCGCTGGCCGCGCGTGAATATAGCCACCCAAGCCATCGCTATTAGTTATAAGCTCGGCGATCCTTCCATTACGACCAGGGAGAATATGCCCTCCATCGAAGTGGACGATCCGCGTTGCAATGTCCACCCAAACGACTGGACTTATCAGACAACAAACAGCTTTGGGAAAATCAATGCAGCCTCCACCATCGGTAAGACTCCCACGAAGTCGCCGACGGGCAGGCCTCAGCAGGATACCGATGCGAACGGCATGGTCTCCGATTACAGCCTCTATATGCCGGAGCCCAAGGGCGTGGGGAAGAACGGCCCGACTGGGGACAACGGAAGGGTCACCTCCATCGGCGAACTCGGCTATGTGCATACTGGCAATGAGGCCAATAACGGCAGCACCCCGTGGCGCACCATTCGCCTCCAGCCGAATAACTACGTGGATAACAAAACCCTCCCCGACTGGGCATTCATGGATCTTTTCGCCTCGCCGAGCGTCGGTGCGACTGGACCCGAGGCGATCTTCACTCCGCACGGCACGGCGGTCGGCGGGCGCATCAATGTGAATTCGCATGTGGATCCATTTTCCAGCCTCATCCGCGACCGCGGACTCGTCGCGCTTCTCGCCGGCTCCACGAACCTACCGTTCGGGACGACTGCGGAGATGATCGCGGGTAACATCTACCGCCGCACACTCGCCACGGGGACGAACAAGGGAAAGGTGTACGGCTATCCGTGGGTGGCGAGCCCCGCTTCGACGGATCCGAATGCGTTCGATACCCCCGGCGAGATCTGCGAAATCAAGGGCGTCGCCGATGCCGGTGAAAAAAGCGAGGAACTCGTCCGTGACATCGCGAGCCTCGTCACCTCGCGCGGAAATGTCTTCAGCATATACACCGTCGGGCAGGCGCTGAAGCAGACGCCGGATGGACGGCTGATCGTGACCGCGGAGCAGCGCCAGCACGCTATTGTCGAGCGCTACCTTGACAACCGCGGCACGCCGGTTTCGACGGACGACGAGGTGAGATTCCGCCCGATCTATTTCCGAAATCTCACTCCGTGATTGCGCGCGCTGCGGGCCTCAGAGCGAGGGGAGCGGCACGGAGGTTTGCGGGAGCGCGGCGAGATCTCCGCCGGGAGCGGAGATAACGCGGACGCGCGGGCCTTGCGGTGCCCATGTCGCGGGATCGGTGGGGCCGAAGAGCAGCGTGCTCGGTGCGCCCGCTGCGGCGGCGATGTGTGAGATGCCGGTATCGTGGCCAAAATATGCGGAGCAGCGTGCGAGCAGCGCGGCGAGTGTGGGCAGGGGGAGATTGCGCGCGACGAGGGGCTGGTAAATTACGAGCGCAGTAGCGAGCGGATCGAGCACGGCATTGTCCGCCTCACCGCCGATGAGCAGGAGCCGAGAGCCCGCCTCCGCGACGCGTTCCGCGAAGCGCTGCCAGTTCCGCACAGGCCAGTTTTTCCTCGGGCTACCGGAGCTGGGGTGGATAGCGATGAGCGGGCGATCACTATTTTCGATGCCTTGTTCCGCGAGCCACGAGTGCGCTGCGCCCTTGCTTGCCGCGTTTGGGACAAGCCGCGCTGTGTGCTCGTCGAGAAAGATTGCCATGCGTTCGAGACCGCGCGCGAGTTGCAGGCTGGCGTGCGGCTGAGTGGTGATTTTTTCGTAAACGGCGAGGTAGTTGCGCACGCCAGCGCGTTCGAGATTCGCGGCGAAGATTCCATCGGGATCGAAGAGCCAACTCACGACTTGCTGGAAGCCCGCAAAGTATTCGCACAGATCCGGCGCGAGCTGTGCGCCGCGCGCGAAGAATGCGGCGAGCGGGCCGTATTCGATGCTGCGCACGGCGTCGGCGTAGGTCGTGCCTTCCTCTGGGCCTGCGTGCAGCGCGAGTTCGGTGATGTGCCGGTAGCCGAGTATTTCCAGATGGCAGTCTGGCAGCGTCTGCCGGAGCATCCGGATCGCAGGGAGCGTAAGGACGAAATCGCCGATCGCCCCGCCGCGGATGACGAGGATGCGCGGCTTGCTTGTGGATTTTTCCGCCGCCGCGCTCACATGAGGTTCGCTGCGACTTCGGCCATCTCGCTGCGCTCGCCCTTGAACAAATTGATGTGCGCCATCCACGGCTGGCCTTGCAGGCGGTTGCGCGCATAGACGAGGCCGTTCGTGTGCGCGTCCACGTACGGATTATCAATC
>JAYVRQ010000158.1:0-2222 GCA_043776145.1 Chthoniobacteraceae bacterium | reverse complement strand
GCTCGCAGCCCCGATCGACAACACCCCCGCATTGTTGAATGCGCCGCTGACTGCGATATTCCTACCCTCGGATATAGACAAGGCTCCGCTGGCCGAGTTTCCTGACAGATTTGCCAATGCGTTGCTGTTGTCATTCGCATTGAGGATGCCTGCCCCCGCGCCGACTAGAGTAATGCTGGCGGCATTGGTCACGATATTTGCGCCCGGAAATTTGAGTGTGGCACTGACTCCCGCCTCCGCATCGAGCAAAAACGATCCGCCTGTCAGCGTTGTCCCGGAGAAATTGGTGAGCCCTGCCACCGTGACCAGTGAGTCCGTGTCCCCGGAAAAGGCAAACACCGAAACCTGTCCGCTGTTCGTCAGATTGCCACCGATCTGCAGCGTCGCTCCGTATAAAGCGAGACTGCCGGCGTTGTTAAAACTATTCGCGACAGGGAAAGTGGCGGAGACAATCGAAAACGACCCGCTCGCTGCATTCGCAGCCAGATTGAGAAGCCCATTGGGCTGTATTGCATTTGTTTTGTTGACGATCTTTCCGGTGCCTTCGATCGTCAGATGGGTGGCATTCGTGACAACATCCGCTCCGGGAAACCTAACTATGCAACTGTCACCAATATAAAAAGTGCCACCCGTGAGAGTGTTGCCAACAAAGTTCGTCAGAGTTCCGCCCGTGGGAATGTCGAGCACACCGGCCACGGCGGAAAGGGCCGGGTAATCAGCAGCAAGGGTGATGGAGCCATTGTTGGTGAAAGTGGAAGCCGTGGTTAAAGTGCGGCCAGTGAGAGTCAGCGTGCCGGAGACTCCATTCACGCTTAGCGTGTTATCCAGTGTTCTCGCGTTGGTTGTTTGATTGTAGATTTGCGAATTGGCACCCAGCAGACTGAGTGCAGCCTAGTTGGTGACGATGCTGGCATTCGGAAATGCAAGTTTCGCGGTCAGCAGTTGCGAATATGCGGCAATATAATAGGAGCCGGAGTTCAGAGTGCTGCCGGAAAAATTGGTCAGGGCGGAGCCATTGCTGGGAACCGTGAATGTGGTGTTCGCCGATGCTGCCTCCACCCCAAGGAACCCATCATTGGTGAAGTTCCCAGCGGTCGTGAAAGTGCGATCGCTGAGGTCAAAGACTCCGTTCGCAGCGTTCGCGGAAAATGTGGTGGCAAGGGCATCCACGTTGGATTGATTCCGAATTGCTCCGGTCGAATGAAGTGTGATGCTCGCTGCGTTGGTGATAATGCTGGCGTTGGTGAACTTGAGTATCCCCGAAACGTCGAAACTTCCGTCGGTGAGGGTCTTTGTCGTCGCGTTGTAGTTTGCCAGCGTCCCGAGTGTTGCCGTAATGCCACTGGAGATCGTCAGCGAACCATCCGGCTGCAGGGTTGGGTTTGGCGAATTGCCGAAGGTGGCGCTGCCAGTTGTGAAAGTCCCTGAGATGGTCAGTGCCGCGGGGCTGGGGACGCTCAAACTGCTGATCGTAATTACGGCACCAACCGTCGGGCCGGTGTCCGCCGTTCCTGCCAGCGTGACGTTGAATGTGTTTGCGCCGTTATTCGGAACCACCTGCGGAGACCAATTCGTAGCAAAGCTCCAGTTGCCCGCAGCGGGACTCGCCCAAACCGAGTTGATGACAACCGCCGATGCTGTTCTCTGCAGCAGCGTGAACGCAGCGAGTGCGATCAGCAGAAGTGGGGTGAAACGATGGGGAGAGCGGAGGTTCATGGAAGCATTTGGAAACGTTTCTTTTAGCTGGAGTGTAGCTGAGCATATTCAGCAAAAGTCACAAGTTGGATGCCGGACTCGCGGATGAAGGTTTTGATTCTCGAATCGGTTAGGGTGGCGACCTCGGCCTCGCGTTCTGCGAGATACACCGATTGGAAGTCCGGCGAACGATAGCCTGGGTGGCATGAGACTTCGGTCCATCCCGGGAGGACTTCCTGCTCCAGAATGGTTCGGAGAAATGGCACGCTCACATAGTTTAGTTCAGTGACCATCCACTCCCATTGCGCGTAAAAGCCACCGACGAAGCGCACCCGCCCGTCGTCGCGCAGCGGGACGCCCAGCGGCGCGACCAACTCACTAAAGATCGGCAGCATTCCCGGCTGCCGATGGGCATGGCGGTGGGAATCCACATGGGTCGGAAGCCGTCCCATCAAGCGATGAAATTCATCGAGCTGCCGACGAAACTCCTCTCGAACCGCAGGGTGGTTTCCGAGATCGAACTCGCG
>JAYVRQ010000157.1:0-7252 GCA_043776145.1 Chthoniobacteraceae bacterium | reverse complement strand
GAAATGGGTCGCGGCATTTCGGGAGGTTCTCGGACGATGAAAATCCTGATCGTCAGCACCAGTTCGGGATCGCGCGGCGGGGGCGAGCTTTGCCTGCTTTACCTCGGTCGTGCGCTCGCATCGCGCAGGCATGAGGTGACGCTGTGGGCTTCGGATCATTCGCGCATGGATGAACTCGCGAACGCCTTTGCCGCATTCGGGAACGTCGTGCGCGCGCCGTACGTGAACACCTACGACCGCCGCGGACGCTCGCTCGCGAGCTACTTCGATGGCGCGACCGCACGCCGCGTCGCCGCGCAATGGTGCTCGCTCGTGCCGGACGTGATCCATCTCAACAAACAAAATCTGGAAGACGGCCTCGACCTCGTGGAAGCCGCGCGCCTCCCGCGCCTCCCGTGCCTCGCGATGATGCACATCACGCAAAGCGCCGCGTACCTGCGCGCCGCGCAGGCGGTCTGGCGCGACTTCGTTTCGCGGCGGGCACTGCGCCGCTTCCCCGGCTTGCTCGTCACGACACCCGGCAGCCGCGAACGCAATCTCGCGGAATTCGTTGGCGACGCGCGCCGTGTCCGCTCGGTGCTGAACGGCGTCCCAATTCCCGCACTCGGAACCCAGCGTTCTGAAAAGCGCCGCTACCTGGGCATCGGCGACGGCGAACTGCTCTTCATCGCCGTCGGTCGGATGATGCCGCAGAAGCGTCCGCTGCTCTTTCTCGAAATCGCCGGGCGCGTCCTGCGCGAAATGCCGAACGCGAGATTTCTCTGGATCGGCGACGGCGATTTCGCGGACGCCTGGGATCGCGAAGTCGCCGCGAAGTCGCTTGGCGACAGGATTCGCAGGCTGCCGTGGCAGTCGGACGCCCCCGCCTTTCTCGCCGCCGCCGACGTATTCCTGCACGTCGCGGAATTCGAGGGGCTCGCCTACGCCATCCTCGAAGCCCTCGCCGCCGGACTGCCGTGTGCGATCACGCCGAACCTTCTCGTCGAGATGCCGTTTCTGAATCCCACCAACTCCATCGCCGTCGGCGAAGACAGTGTGTGGCTCGCGCCGCTGCGGGATGCGCAGCAGCGCGCGGCACTCGGTCGCGCGGCCCGCGCGCTCGCGGAGAAGGAATTTTCCTTCGCGACGATGGCGGAAAATTACGAGGCTCTTTACCGCGAAGCCATCGCGTCCAGACCGTGAACGTCCATTTCTTTTTTCCACCGCCGGAACAGCGCATCGGCGGCCTCGAAGCGGCCATCAAAGATCTGCGCGCCGCGCTGATCCGCGCGGGCGCGACGGTCGATGACGCCCTGCCGAAGAGCGCGGAAGGCGAGCACATCGTCCACTTCCACGGCCTTTGGCAGCTCAGGTATGTGCGCCTGGCGAAGCGATGCGCGGCGTTGAAAATCCCCTTCGTCGTCTCGCCGCACGGGATGCTCGAACCGTGGGCGATGCGCCACAAGTGGTGGAAGAAATGGCCTTACTTTCACCTCGTGGAAAAGTGCCTGCTCGGGCGCGCGAGTGCGCTGCTCGCGACGGGCAGCCTCGAAGCGGAGCGGCTGAAACGGCTCGTGCCCGGCCCGCGCGTCGAATCGCTCCCGCTCGGGATGACTGGCGAGGCGAAGCCGGACTACGAGGCGGCGCGCGCTGCGCTCGGCTGGCCGCGCGAGGAGCGCGTGCTGCTTTTTCTTTCGCGGCTGCATGTGAAAAAAGGACTGCATCTGCTGCTGCGCGCGCTGGCGTCAGTCGAACGGTGCGGGCCGGTGCGGCTCGTCATCGTGGGTGGCGGCGAGACGGATTACGTCCATTCCGTCCACGCCCTCGCCGCCGAACTCGGCGACGCACTGCCCCGCGTCGATTGGATCGGCGAAGTCTGGGGCGAAGCGCGCTGGCCCTATTTTCAGGGCGCGGATTTATTCTGCCTCCCGACGTTTTCCGAAAACTTCGGACTCGCCGTGCTCGAAGCGTGTCAGGTCGGGACGCCCGCTCTCACCACGACAGCGACGCCGTGGATCGAGCATCTCGCGGACGGACGCGGCTTCCTCTGCGAGCCGCATGAGGACAGCATTCGCAGCGCACTCGATCGCTTTTTCAAAGAAGACCGACAAACGCCGGAAGAACGTCGCGCGCTGTCCGAGTGGGCATGGGCGCAGTTCCACTGGGATGCGCTCGCCGCGCGTTATCTCGCCTGCTACTGCAGCCTATCGCACTGACCCGCGCCGCAGGGTAATGAGCACGACCGCCGCGAGGATGAGCGCGCCCGCGAGCAGCACGCTTTTCGGAAGGACTTCGTGTTTGAATACGCGACCGAGCACAACGGCAATGAGCGGATTCACAAAAGCGTAAGTCGAGACGCGCGCGGGCGTGCTGACTTGCAGCAGCCAGACGTACGCGGTGAAGCCGATGAGCGAGCCGCAGACGAGCAGGTAGAGAAAGGCAAGGCGCGACTGTGCGGTGATGCTTTGGAAATCGAGGCGCTGAATTTCCCCGGACGCCGCGCCCGCGAGGAGCAGCAGCGCGCCGCCGGCGATCATCTGCATGGCGACGGCGAGCAGCGCGGATTCCGACTGCCGCGCGTGGCGCGAGAAGACGGAGCCTGCGGCCCAGCAGACCGCGGCGATGAGCAGCACGATCGCGCCGATGGGTTCGGCGACATTGTGGCCGAGGCGGTCCTTGCTCGCGATGATGAGTCCGACGCCGATGAAGCCGAGGATGAGCCCGACGAAGACGGAGCCATGCGGACGCAGCCCGTGCGGACGCAGCCAGTCGAAAATGATGATCCACAGCGGCGTGCTCGCGATGATGAGCGCGGCGATGTTCGAGGGCACGGTTTGCTCGGCCCAGGTGAGGCCGCCGTTGCCGGCGAGCAGCAGCGCAGCGCCGACGATCGCGGCATTTTTCCAAAGGATGAGCTGAGGGCGCGGTGCGCCGCGCATTCGCATGAAGCCATAGAGAATGAGCCCCGCGATGAAAAAGCGCGTGCCGCCCATGAGCAGCGGCGGGATGGATTCGATGGCGATGCGAATGCCGAGATAAGTCGAGCCCCATAGCACATAGACGGTGGCGAAAGCCGTGAGGACGAGCCACAGGGGCGGCGTCTTTTTTGCGCCGGCGCGCGTGGTGTCCGCCAAAGGCTCGATCATGCGCGCGCTCATAACGTGCAAAGGGTGGCTTCGTCGAACAGGCTTTCGAAGTCGGCGAGCGCGGCCTGCGCAGCGGCGGCGAGTGGCATTCCCGTGTCGAGATAGATGCCGCTCAGGGCGAGCAAAGGATGCCGCTCGCTGGCGTCTATGGGCGGTTCGGCGAAATCGAATTCGTCAGGATCTTCATGGATGTTCATATGGCTCGATGTGTTTTTTTGGAGCCAATGGCGGGAAATAAAAAACCCACCGCCGTTGGCTGGCGGTGGGTTTTTTGAGGAAAGATTTTCGGTTGAAATCAGACTCTCGCACCACCGCTCCGGGCCGCGGCCCAGACGACAAAACGCGCGCGCATCGGGCAAATGCCCGTGAGCGATTGTTTGGTTGTGGCGGTCGAGTGGTTCATTGAGAGGCGCGATGTTTAGTGCGGTCGCGCCGGTTCGTCAACCCCGCGAAGTGTCATAGTTCGCGGACTGTGCGCGCTGAGCAGACCTCTCTATATCGACAGATGCGAGACGGCTCGCTCCAGTCGCTCGCGCCGGTCGCACCGCCGAGGGCGCGGACCTGGATCGTGTAAGTCGGCCCGCAGGATCAGAGAGAAAACTTATACCATCCATCTAAACCACTGCGGAATAAACCACGGGCGCGCTCGCCTCCACGCCCTGCTGACCTCGCTTAGCCGCTTGCATTTCGATTCACACTCTTCATATGCTCCCGCCCTTATCTGCCTGACGTCCATGAAAACGATTCTTGTTTCGGCGATCGCCGGGATTTGGCGCATTTTTTCGCTCCTAATCGGCTCGCTAACCTTCTTCCCCGCTGGCAACCACGCCCGCGCTCAGTCCACGACGCAGACTCCACTATTCCAAGTGGAGCGTCGCTATGCCAGCATCCCCCCGTTGCTGAGATCCCGGATGCACCCGGAATTGCGGCGCGCGGCGATGGCGAAATATGGGGGCGTCGAGAAGAGTGAGAAGGCCGTGCTGGCCGGCTTGCGCTGGCTGAAAGATCATCAGAACGCGGATGGTTCGTGGAGTGACGAATATAAACCGGGGATGACTGCACTCGCGCTTCTCTGCTTTCTCGGCCACGGCGAATTGCCGGATTCGCCCGAGTTTGGGGCCACGACAAAGAAAGCGTTGGATTGGATGTTAGAGCGCGGAAACGAATTCGACGGTCGCATGTCGCTTACCAAAAGTCGGTGGGGCGGTATTGTGGGAGCTGAGACTCATGCCATCGCGACGGGCGCAATGTGCGAGTATTATTCGCTGACCAAGGATGAACGGCTTCGGGCCGCTCATTAAGAAGGCGGTTAGTTACATTGTCAGCGGGCAGACAGCACTGGGTGGGTGGGGCTATGGTGATGGAATCATAGGAGCACCACCAAACGCCATGACGGTCACTGGCTGGCAAATCCAAGCACTCGAGGCGGCGCATCTCGCTGGTCCCAACCTTCCGGGCGTCGCTCAGTCACTCGATAAAGCGGTGGCTTTCATCAAAAAGTGGCAGGGGAATGAAGGTGGCTTTGGATTCGATCGTCCTGAGAACCGCGTGGACATGACCGGCGTTGGTGTTCTCTCCACGCTAAAATGGAAACAGAGCAAAGACCGGGTGGTCAAAGAAGGCATCGACTACCTGCTCGGCAGAACAAACGTGCAGTATCACGGAACATATCCCGACCTGTGCGCATGGTATTACGACAGCTACGCGTGACGGCTCTTTGGCGGCTCGGCATGGCACAAATGGAACCGGATGCTTCAAGACGAGATTGCTGGCAAACAAAGTCCGGACGGAAGCTGGCCACCGACGACCAGCATCAGTAGCTACCATCCGTTTGCCAGCTCCCAAGATCATCCCGGTGGAGCAGGCCCGATCTATCGGACGACCCTCTGCGTCCTCATGCTCGAAGCCTACTATCGCTACATGTCTCCGTGACAGGTCTTGAAGACGCGCGCTTCATCGAACGGAATCGTGTCGTCAACCCAATCAGGCGGGCATCGCGGCTTCGTCTCTTGCGAAGACAATCTTCCCGTCCACCGCATCGGCGGTGATGACGTCGCCTTCGCGGAAGCGACCAGCGAGGATTTCGAGCGAGAGCGGGTCGAGGAGTGAACGCTGGATGGCGCGTTTCAAGGGGCGCGCGCCATAGACCGGATCGTGGCCTTCCCGGGCGAGGTGGAGCTTGGCGGTGTCGGTGAGTTGCAGCGTGATTTTTTGCGCGGCGAGACGTTTCACCAGACGCGCGGTTTGGATCGTGACGATTTGCGCGAGGTCGTCGTCGGTGAGGCGGTCTAAGATGATCGTTTCATCCACGCGATTCAGGAACTCGGGACGGAAGTGACCGCGCAATGCGTCCATCACGCGGGCCTCGCGCTGCTCGGGATTGTCGGCGGCTTCGAGGATGTATTGCGAGCCGAGGTTCGAGGTCATGATGAGGACGGTGTTTTTGAAATCGACGGTGCGGCCCTGTCCGTCGGTGATGCGGCCGTCGTCGAGGACTTGCAGCAGGACGTTGAAAACGTCGGGGTGCGCCTTTTCGATTTCGTCGAAAAGAACGACCGAATACGGCTTGCGGCGCACGGCTTCCGAAAGCTGTCCGCCTTCCTCGAAGCCGACGTATCCGGGCGGTGCGCCGATGAGCCGGGCGACGCTGTGCTTCTCCATGTACTCGCTCATGTCGATGCGGATCATTGCCGCTTCGTCGTCGAAGAGGAACTCGGCGAGCGCACGCGAAAGCTCCGTTTTTCCCACGCCCGTCGGACCGAGGAAAATGAACGAACCGATGGGACGCGCCTCATCCTGCAAGCCCGCCCGCGCGCGACGCACGGCGTTCGAGACCGCAGTGATCGCGGGCTTCTGGCCGATGACACGCGCGGAAAGGCGTTCTTCCATCTTAAGAAGTTTTTCGCGTTCCCCTTCGCGAAGATTGGAAACGGGAATGCCGGTCCAAACGCTCACAACTTCCGCGATGTCTTCGTCGGTCACTTCCTCCTTCAACATCTGCCGCCCGCCCGTTTCTCCATCCGCAGACTTTTTGTTGTGTGCATCGAGCTGCTGCTGAATCTGCGGAATCTGTCCGTACTGAATCTCGCTTGCCTCGCCGAGTTCACCACGGCGCTGCGCCTGTTCGAGTTCGAGTTTTAGCTGTTCGATTTGCTCGTTGAGCTTGCTTGATTTGTCAATCTCCGCCTTCTCGCTCTGCCACTGCGCCTTGAGCCGGTCGCGTTTTTCGCGCAGGTCGGCGAGTTCCTTTTCGAGTTTCGCGAGGCGCTCCTTGCTCGCGGCGTCTTTCTCTTTTTTCAAAGCCTGCCGCTCCATCTCGCGCTGCATCGTCTCGCGTTCGATCACGTCGATTTCCGTCGGCATGGATTCGAGTTCGATCTTCAAACGCGACGCGGCTTCATCAACGAGATCGACCGCTTTGTCGGGGAGAAAGCGGTCGCTGATGTAGCGGTGCGAAAGCGTCGCGGCGGCGATGAGCGCGGAGTCCTGAATGCGCACGCCGTGATGCACTTCGTACCGCTCTTTCAGCCCGCGCAAAATCGCGATGGTATCCTCGACGCTCGGCTCATCGACTTGCACGGGCTGGAAGCGCCGTTCGAGCGCGGCGTCTTTCTCGATGTACTTGCGATACTCATCGAGCGTGGTCGCGCCGATGGTGCGCAGCTCGCCGCGCGCGAGCTGCGGCTTGAGCATGTTGCTCGCATCCACCGCGCCCTCGCTCGCGCCCGCGCCGACAATCGTGTGCAGCTCGTCGATGAAGAGAATGATCTCGCCCTGCGAATCCGTGACCTCCTTCAAAAACGCCTTCAGCCGGTCCTCGAATTCCCCGCGAAACTTCGCCCCCGCGATCATCGAGCCGATGTCCATCGCGATGATCTTTTTGTTTTTCAAAGATTCCGGCACATCGCCGCTCACGATCCGCCGCGCGAGCCCCTCGACGATCGCCGTCTTCCCCACGCCCGGCTCGCCGATGAGCACGGGATTATTTTTCGTCCGCCGCGAAAGCACCTGCATCGTCCGGCGGATTTCGTTGTCGCGCCCGATCACGGGATCGATCTTCCCCTTGCGTGCGAGCGCCGTCAGATCGCGCCCGTATTTTTCCAGCGTCTGATATTTCCCCTCGGGAT
>JAYVRQ010000156.1:0-7252 GCA_043776145.1 Chthoniobacteraceae bacterium | reverse complement strand
GGCATTGGGAAATCGCGGGCGTGGTTTTGGAAAAGGCGTTCAACACGTTTGCGAAATTTCCCGATGAACTCGTGCGCGCGATCGTGCGCGAGGCCGGGGTCGAATTCATCGGAAACTATCCGCAAAGCGGCACTCTCATCCTCGACGAAATCGGCGCGGAGCATGTGCGAACGGGGAAGCCGATTCTTTACACGTCCGCCGATTCCGTCCTGCAAATCGCCGCGCATGAAGAGGTCGTCCCGCTCGAACGGCTCTACGAAATCTGCCGCATCGCGCGGCGGCATTGCGACGGGTGGCGCGTGGGCCGCGTGATCGCGCGTCCCTTCGTGGGCGAGCCCGGCGCGTGGCAGCGCACGAGCGGACGGCACGACTTCTCGCTCGTCCCGCCGCGCACGATTTTGAACGCGCTCACCGATGCCGGCATCGCGGTGCGCGGCATTGGAAAAATCAGCGACATCTTTGCCGCCAGCGGCCTCGCCGATTCCACCTCCACAAAATCGAACGCGGATGGAATGTCCGCGATCGAGCGGCTTTGGCGCGAGACGGAACGCGGTCTGATTTTCGCAAACCTCGTCGATTTCGACATGCACTTCGGCCACCGCCGCGATGTCGCCGGATACGCAAATGCGCTCCGCGAGTTCGATGCGTGGCTGCCTGCGTTTTTGAAAATGGTCACGCCCGCCGACCTCGTCATCATCACCGCCGATCACGGCAACGACCCGACCTGGCGCGGCACCGACCACACGCGCGAACAAGTCCCGCTCCTCGTCCTGCACGGTGGTGGCGCCGACCCGCTCGGTACCCGCGAAACTTTCGCCGACATCGCCGCCTCGCTCGCCGCATATTTCCGCCTCGCGCAGCCGTGGCCGGTCGGCACGTCATTCGTCTGATCGTCATCGCGCAGCGAAGCCCGTTGGCGAGCGCTGGGCGGTGTGCTATCTCCGCTTCATGCCGACTTCACTTGACCCCGCCGAATTGCGCCCGGCTCTGCACGCCAGGATCGACCAACTCGACGCCGAATCACTCGCCGTGCTGCATCGCATCACTCTCCAACTCGAGTTGGATGGGCTCGTGGCCGAAGTGGATGCGGAGTTCGACGCGCTGCGTGAGCAGGGGAGGCTGATAAGTTTGTCGATTGCGCCATCGCGGCGGAGGCGGATTTCGTGGTGACGGAAGACGCGCACTTCGAGGTGCTGCGCGGCTCGGGGCACAAACCGCAGCCGATTGCGCCTGCGGAATTCATCGCGCGCCTCGGAGATGCTGGCTAAGACTTCGCGTGAAACATGCACGTCCCCACCTTCATCGAACGCAAGCGCGACGGCGCGGAGTTGAGCAGCGCGGAGATTCAGGAATTCATTCGCGGCTACACGAGCGGGGAGATTCCCGATTATCAGGCGAGCGCGTTTGCGATGGCGGTTTTTTTTCGCGGGATGAATGCGGCGGAAACCGGGGCGCTGACGCGGGCGATGATGCACAGCGGGCGCTGTCTCGCGCATCCGCCGGGTTCGCCGCCGAAGGTCGATAAACACAGCACCGGCGGGATCGGCGACAAGGTTTCGCTCATCCTCGCGCCGCTGCTGGCGTGCGATGATTTGTGGGTGCCGATGATCTCGGGGCGCGGGCTCGGCATCACCGGCGGGACGCTCGACAAGCTGGAGAGCATTCCCGGTTTCAACGTCTCGCTGAGCGAAGCGCAAACGCTCGCGCAGCTTGAAAAAATCGGCGTCGCGATGATCGGGCAGACGGCGGACATCTGCCCGGCGGACAAAAAACTTTACGCGCTCCGCGATGTGACGGCGACGGTGCCGAGCCAGCCGCTCATCGTCGCGAGCATCATGTCGAAGAAGCTCGCCGAGTCGCTCGACCGGCTGGTGCTCGATGTGAAATTCGGGAGCGGTGCTTTTATGAAAACGCGCGCGGAAGCGGAGGCGCTCGCGGCGGCGCTCACGGCGGTTGGGAGCGAGATGGGCGTGAAAACTTCGCACTTGCTGACGCCGATGGATGAGCCGCTCGGCCACACGGCGGGCAACGCGCTCGAAGTCACCGAGGCCGTGGAGACGCTGCAAGGACGCGGCCCGCGCGACCTCGTGAAACTCACGCTCGATCTCGCGGCGCAAGTCTCGACGGCTTCGCGCGAGCGTCTGGCCGCATGGCTTGCCGACGGCACGGCGTGGAAAAAATTCGTGGCGATGGTCGAGGCGCAGGGTGGCGATGCGACGGCCCTCGAACGCATCGCCGAGGTTCATCGCGCGCCGTGCCATCACGACATCCCCGCGAGTGCGAGCGGGCGCATCGCACGCATGGACGGAGGCACGATCGGGCGCGCGTGTGTGGCGCTCGGCGCGGGGCGTGCCAAAGCCAGCGATACGATCGACTTCGCCGTGGGCGTCAGCGCGATTCGCAAAATCGGTGAGTCGGTGGAGCGCGGCGAAACGCTGCTGCGCATTCACGCGCGCAGCGAAGAGACGTTGCGCGCGGTGCTGCCGGACTTCGAGCGCGCGGTCGAAATCGTCTGAATTTTTATGCGCTGGTTTTTTCTCATCCTCCTTCTCGGCAGCGTCGCATTCGCGGACGACAAATCGAACGCGGTGCAAAAACTGATCCCGTGGTTGCTCGATGAAAGCGCCGCGCTCAAAGGCATCCCTTTTCCCGACGTGATCGCCGCGACCTCTGGCAAGCGCGTCATACCCATCGACCGCGCGGACAAGGACACGCAGCGCATCCTCGCCGAGATCGGCCATGCGCTCGACGATGTGCTCGCCGCGATGAATGCGCCGGACAGCCCCGCGCGCAGTGCGAAGCGCGTGAATGAAATGAGCAGCCATTTTGAAAACGCGCTGCGCGAAAAGCTGAACGCGCGCGCGGGCTTCGCGTGTGATTTTCCAAAGACGGCGGAGGGGCGCGCGCAGCGTTCCGGCTATCCCGATCTGCGGCTCGCGGACAAGGCGACGGGGCGCGTGCTGTATCTCGATCCGAAGCTCTTTGCGGCGGGAAGCAAGACGAGCAGCCTGCGCACGTTTTACTTCGAGCCGAAGCGCGCGACGAACAAGGTGAACGACGACGCGCATCATCTCATCGTCGGTATTTCCCATGAAAAGGCGGACGTGAGCGGGATGCAGTTCACGCGCTGGGAACTGATCGACCTCGCGACTTTTCGCGTGAAGCTGAAGGCGGAATTCGAGGGCAGCAACGCGGACCTTTACCGGCCGGAGGCGGTCGTCGGCAACGGGCCGAAGTAACGGCTATCGCGTGCCGGTGGCGCTTGAGCTGAAGGTCAGGGTGTTCACGCGGAACGAGGGATTCGTCAGCAGCGGGGTGAACTCTTTTTTATCGAGGCCGATGATCTCCGCGATGACGATGATGCCGTCGCCTTTCGTGCTTTTTGTCACGCTCCCGGTCAGCGTGGTGCGCAGCGCAATCGGATCGAGAATCCAGAATTGCGTGAGTTGCGTGCTCGGTCCGTCGAGCGGACGGATGCCATCGATTTGGCTCTGCTGGGTCAGACCGACATCCTCGATGCTCAGTGTCGCCACGTCGCCGTCGCTATCGGTGACTTTGACGGTCGTGCCGGAAAAGACTTTGAATGTCTGCACGGCGTTGCGCCCGGGAATTCCGTTGCGCTTACCGTCCAGCAGATTGCCCGCGACATCGGCAATGCCACCCACTTTGCCCCGGACCTTGAGGATCATCCGTTTGAAATCTGTCTGCGGAAAGGCCGGCAGGTCGAGCGTCACGCGCCGCGTGATGGGGTCATAGGTCGCGGTGGTGAAGGACTTCACCTGCGGCGATCCGCCTTTCGGAAAGATCGTCAGGCTGTAGTTGCTGAGCGTCGTCGCGGTCGCGGGATTGAGGTCTTCGTCAAAATGGACGACGGCACCATCGATGCCGCGGCTCGGGCCGGTCAGGCCGATGAAGAGCACCTGCGGCCCGGTCGTGTCCGTCACATCGCTCCGATTGATGCGGAGCGACGCGACGCTCGGCGAGCCCAGCACGCCTTGCCCGGCGGTAATCCCGGAGAGGAACAGCCCGAGGAATTCGTCCTCTTCGTGAAGCGAATCATTGACGATTGGAACTTGGAACGTCTGGGTCTGGGAAAGCACCAGCGGATCGGCGATCGCGGGGAAAGTCAGCGTGCCGCTGGTGGTGGCGTAGTCGCTCCCCGCGGAGGCCGTGTCGCTGAACGTCGTGAATTGGACCGAGGCGGGGAGGTTGAGGAATGCCTCGCGTTTCACCGTGATCGTCGCGGTGCCGGCATTTTCAAAGACCGCGTAATTTTCCGCGGTGAAGGCGATCGTTGGTGCGACGGCGATGTCGCGGATCGGAATCGTCCCGTCGCCGATCTGGCCGCGCGAATCGAAGGTGCGAGTGGTCGGATTTCCCGCGACGAGAATGTAGTCCGGCCCCGGATGCACACCGACGATGTAGGCGGTCCCGTCCGGCGCAACATCGAAGCCCGCGTGCTTGGCGAGCGTGTCGCCAAAGACCGCGCCGGTGGGCGTTGTGAGGATGCCACCATTTGGCGAGGGGTTGCCATCGGTGCCACCCTGCATCGCGAGAGCCAGCGTGCTGTCGTCGATCACTAAAAGCGTGGTGACGGTCGCGCCGGCGAAGTTATTGGTGTAGGCGGCGTCCCGGACGTCCGGGTTCTTGCCGGCATTCACATCGGGTGCCACAGCGTAGGTGAGCGGCGTGTCGGCGCTCACCAGCCCGGTGTTCGGATTGATGCGCAGGTTTTGATCCGCGTCGTTGACGACGCGCAGTCGGTCCACCGTGGGATTGAAATCGATCCCGTACTTCGTGCCCGCCGTCCCCGTCAAACCCGTGTAAAGAGGCGCGGTGACGTCGGCGGAATCGGCCGCGAGATCGAACTGTTTGTCGCGACGCCGGTGTTCGGGTCGATGGTGTAAAGATGAGCGCCAGAACCCAGCGCGTAGAGTTGTCCGGTGGCGGGCCGCACGTCGATTCCGACGAGAGTATCGCCCGCATCAAGCCCCATGATGGGCCGGACGCTTAGCACCTTGGCTGGCACGTCGCCATCGACAATGAGCAAACGACTGGGACTTTCGGACGTGAGTGCGTAGAGGCTGACGGCGCGCGCGGACGGGGCGAGCAGTAGAACGAGGGAGAAGGCAAACGAACGAACGAGTGTTTTCATGTTTTAGTTTGGGTGCGGGGTTGTGAGCCGCGCCAGCGCGACTCCCACGGAGGTTTTATATTTCGCCGCAGCGCGCGCGGGCAAGGCGAAACGTCAGAGCAGGTGCCCGAGTTTGACGCGCTTGGTTTCGAGATACTTTGCGTTGTGCGGATTCGGCGCGGATTTGATCGGGACGACCTCGACGATTTCCAGGCCGTAGCCTTCGAGGCCGATGACTTTTTTCGGATTGTTCGTGAGGAAACGCATCTTGCGCACGCCGAGGTCGAAGAGGATTTGCGCGCCGATGCCGTAGTCGCGCAGCTCGGCGGGGAAGCCGAGTTCCTCGTTGGCCTCGACGGTGTCGAGCCCGCGCTCCTGAAGTTTGTAGGCGTGAATTTTCGCGGGAAGGCCGATGCCGCGGCCTTCGTGCTGGCGCATGTAGAGCAGCACGCCGCTGCCCGCGCGTTCGATGGCTTGCAGCGCGGAGTGCAGCTGCGTCCCGCAATCGCAGCGGCGCGAGCCGAAGACATCGCCGGTGAGGCATTCGCTATGCACGCGGACGAGCGTGTTTTTCGCCTTCGAGATTTTGCCTTTCACCAGCGCGAGATGGTGCGCGCCATCGACGAGCGAGCGGTACATGTGCAGATCGAAGTCGCCGTAGTCGGTCGGCATTTTCACGACCTGCTCGCACTCGACGAGCCGCTCGCTGGTGCGGCGGAAGGCGATGAGATCGGCGATGGAGCAAAGGCGCAGCTTGTGTTTGCGGCGGAATTTCAACAGATCCGGCAGACGCGCCATGGTGCCGTCGGCGTGGAGGATTTCGCAAAGCACGCCTGCCGGAGTGAGTCCCGCGAGCCGCGCGAGATCGACGGTCGCCTCGGTGTGTCCCGCGCGCCGGAGCACGCCGCCGGGTTTCGCGCGCAGCGGAAAAATATGTCCCGGCTGCACGAGATCGTGAGCCGTCGCTTTTGGATCGGTGAGAATCCGAATGGTCTTCGCGCGGTCGTGCGCGCTGATGCCGGTGGTGATGCCTTTCGCGGCATCGACGGAGACGGTGAAATCGGTGCGGTAGCTTTCGCGATTTTCGAGCACCATGCGCTGGAGGCCGAGCTGCTCGGCGCGTTCGTCCGTGATGGGCGCGCAGATGAGCCCGCGTCCGTGGGTGGCCATGAAGTTGACCGCATCCGGCGTGACTTTTTCCGCCGCCATCACGAGATCGCCCTCGTTTTCACGATCAGCGTCGTCGGTGACGATCACGAGTTTCCCGGCACGGATGTCTTTGAGAACGTCTTCGATGGAATCGAACTGCGGAGCGATGGGCATGATGAAGGGGCGCGAATGAAACACGATGCGCCCGCGGACGGAAGGGAATAGCGGCGCGGGAAACTATCACGCACCCGCGGCCGCCCGCTGGCCCAGCGCGGGCGGCCGCTTTCCGCGAATCGGATCAGAAGCCGAAGAGGAAGGAGAGCAGCGGCGGGCGGAAGGAAGTGCGGCGCTCGGTGTAGCACCGCTCCGGGCGATAGTAGCGCGGCGCGGAATAGTAACTGCGCTCGTAATAGGCGCGGGGCGCGCAGTCACTGCGGTGGTAGCTGTATTCGTACGATGGGTATTCGCAGTGCGATTTGCTGTGATGCTTGTGCCCGTGATCGCGCGCCTGCGATTCGGGTGCGAAGCCAGCGATGCCGGTGATGGCGAGGATGGTAATGAGGAATGTTTTCATAGTGCCGATTCCGACGAGGCGTGTGCGCGAGACATTCAAAAAAATTCGTGCGCGCGGCTACGCCTTCGCCGCGGCGCGCAGTTCGGTGAGCAGCGTGTTGGCGCAGGCTTCGGCGAAGGCGGGGTCGTTGATCGTGCAGTCCATTTCGATCACGGGGATGTCTTTGCGAAGGTGCGTTTTGATCGCGGAAAAAAGCGAGGCGTCGGCGGCGGGATCGTGGAAGGGCTGGCCTTCGGTGCTGATGACGCTGATCGCTTTTTTGGGAAGGAGCACCGTGACGGGACCGGTCGAGAGGTTCACTTTTTCGGCGAGGATTTTTCCGAGATGCGCGCACTCGGCGGTGTTGGTCCGCATGAGCGTCACTTGCGGATTGTGTTTGTACAAAGTGCGTCCGG
>JAYVRQ010000155.1:0-2238 GCA_043776145.1 Chthoniobacteraceae bacterium | reverse complement strand
GCGTGCGCGCTAGAACCCCGCGCTCTTATGTCTGACGAAATTCGCCAGCTTCGCATCGGCCTGCCCTCGGGCAGTCTGCAGGAGCCGACCATCGCCCTTTTTGCAAAAGCTGGCTTTTCCATCGCCGTATCCAGCCGCAGCTACAAGCCGACGGTGGACGATCCCGAGCTCGTCATCCGCCTTTTGCGCGCGCAGGAAATCTCGCGGTATGTCGAACACGGCTTCCTCGATTGCGGACTCACTGGGCGCGACTGGATCGAGAATAACGGCAGCGATGTCGTGCGCCTTTGCGAACTCGTCTTCAGCAAGACCAGTTCGCGTCCGACACGCTGGGTGCTGTGCGTGCCGGAGGATTCACCGGTGAAGAGCGTGAAGGATCTGCAAGGCAAGGTCATCGCGACGGAGGCCGTCGAAATGACCCGTGCGTTCCTCGCGCAACACGGCGTGACTGCCGAAGTCGAATTCTCCTGGGGTGCGACCGAGGTGAAAGTGCCCGACCTCGTGGATGCCATCGTGGATGTGACCGAGACCGGTTCATCGCTCCGCGCGAACAAGCTGCGTATCGTCGAGACGCTCATGGAAAGCGTCCCGCAGTTCATTTCCAACAAGACCGCCTACGCCGACGAGTGGAAGCGGACAAAAATGGAACGCATCGTTCTGCTTTTGCGGGGAGCCCTGGCTGCCCGCGACCTCGTTGGCCTGAAGATGAACCTCCCCGAGGAAAAACTCGCAGGACTCCTCCAAGCGCTTCCCGCGCTGAGAAACCCCACGGTCGCCCATCTCGCCGTTCCCGGCTGGATCGCGATCGAGACGATCATTGATGAAAAAATCGTCCGCGAAATCATCCCGGATCTCAAGGCCCTCGGGGCGGAGGGCATCATCGAGTATCCATTGAACAAGGTCGTGCATTAGGGTGCCGCTGATGAAAGCGTCAGCACACCAACCGGCCACTTTTGGCGAAGAATTTTCAACCTCGAAAAGCCCGACCGTCACAAAAAGCGGAGAGAAGACACCGCATCTTTTTCGCGTCTTTCGCGTTCAATCGGATTTAATCAGCCGTTCCAGAGACCGGTGGCAGGACGAAAACCTGGCACTCAATGGAAAAAATCAACGGGGTCCATTTTGGGAGGTATTTCTTTGCGGTCTCGCCGATCGCATTCCGCGGGTCGGCGATCGTTTGCGAGCTGGCCTGAGCAGCACAGCGTGATGCGAATCACGGAAAAATTATAATTTCTACAGAATTTCCTTGTTTTTCAGGATTATTTGTCCATCTTATCCACCCGTGATTGCGCTTCTCTACAAGCGAGCAGTAACCCACTTTGTTCTCCCGAAAAGCGGAATTCGAATTCCTACCCAACGTGACGCGAAAGTTATTTACATCGCCAGTTTCTTTGGATATAAATCAGATCAGTTGCCGCCCAAAATCTTAAATGCGAGCCGACAGGCCCGTGTAGCCACCAAAATTGCATGAACAAAAAAACGTCAAATTCCCTAATTTCCACGCTGCGTAACTTCTTCTTTGTGGTTGCGTCCGCTGGTGTCGTGCTAACGATGAGTGCCCACGCCGGGCTCTATGCGCCACCTGCGCCAGGGGGGGCTCTTTTCGTGACGAACAAACCAGTGAACACTGTCGTATCGTTTCCGCCTGGCGGTGGCAGTTCGGTTGTTGCCACGGCGACTTCTTTTCCGGGAATCGCCTTTGATACCGCTGGCAATCTTTACATCGCGGACACCGCGGGCAATAGGATTCAGAAATTCAGCGCAGGGGGCGGCGGGACGATCTTCGCAACCACAGGCCTGAACAGTCCCACCGGCTTGGCTTTTGACGGTTCCGGCAATCTTTTTGTGTCAAACTACGGCAACGACACCATTTCCAAGTTCAGTTTGAGTGGTAGTCCTTTGCTTGTTTTAAACGCGGGTTTGAATAAACCCAACGGTCTTGCGTTCGACAACGTTGGCAACCTCTACGCCGCGAATTCCAATAACTCGATTGCGAGATTCAGCGCCGGCGGCGTGCCTTTGTCATCATTTGTCGATCCCAACTTGAATGTTCCGATCGCTCTCGCATTCGATACCGGTAACAATCTTTTTGTGTCCAATGTGGCCGGTAATTCGATCCTGAAATTTAATCCGGCGGGAATGGCCACGGTCTTCGCAAGCAATGTGCCCACTCCGGTCGGCCTCGCTTTTGACAGCAATGGAGATCTTTATGTGGGTGAGAACACTAGCAACTTGGTC
>JAYVRQ010000154.1:0-7281 GCA_043776145.1 Chthoniobacteraceae bacterium | reverse complement strand
GCGACTACCCGCCGATCCTCACCGGCGACGAAGCCGCGGCGCTCGACGCGAAATACGCGAAGAACCGCGCGCTCGCCGAGAAATCTGGCGATCCGGTGAAGGGCAAGGCCGCCGCATTGATCTGCCAGGCGTGTCATCTCATGGGCACGACCGGCGGGAACATCGGGCCGAATCTCAGCGGCGTCGGCGCGATGGGCACCGAGGCGATTTTGCGCAACATCATCCAGCCAAATGCTGCGATGGAGAACGCGTATCGCATCTATCGCGTGGAGTTAAAAAACGGCGACCTCGTGGATGCGCTCTACGTGAGCGAGGACAAAGCCGCGCTGGTCGTGCGACTGCCCGGCACGGATGATCGCCGCATTCCGAAATCGGAAATCCGCTCCGCAAAATACCTGCGCCGCTCGCTCATGCCCGAGGGGTTGCTCGACGCGTTCACGCCAGAGCAAGTGAGCGATCTCTTCACGTATCTGCGCACGCTGAAATAGAGCGCGGCGCGGCGACTTCATCGGCGTCCCGTCGCGCGCCGCGCTGTTCGCATCAAGTGTTCGGGCGCGATTTGAGCCGCCGTCGCGTCATTGTGCCAAAGAAACCCGTGTCTCGCCGTTCAACCCTGCGCCATTCCAAACATCCAATGAATACCCGCCTCCCTCTCATTCTTGCCGCGTCCATTTCCTGCCTCCTTTTGTTCCCTGCAAAGGGTGCCGATGTGCCGGCGGCTAAGCCAGAGGCCGCGCCCAAGAAGGTGGCGAAGCCAGAGCTGAAATTGCCCACGCCGACCGCGGCTGATGTCGCTTACGGGAAGCACCCGAAGCAGGTGCTGCACTTTTGGAAAGCGGAGTCAGACAAGCCGACGCCGGTACTTTTCTACATCCATGGCGGCGGCTGGCAGAATGGCAATCGCACGAGCGTCGCGGGCATGTTGCCGGGGATGCTGAAGGCGGGGATTTCCGTCGTGTCCGTCGAGTATCGCTTCATCGCCGAGGCGACGGCGGATGGCGTGGTGCCGCCGGTAAAAGGGCCGCTGGGCGACGCGGCGCGTGCGCTGCAATTTGTACGGAGCAAGGCGAAGGAGTGGAATATTGACAAGGTGCGCATCGGCGCGAGCGGCGGCAGCGCGGGCGCGTGTTCATCGCTGTGGCTCGCATTTCACAACGACATGGCGGATCCGAAGAGCAGCGATCCGATCGCCCAGGAATCCACGCGGCTCTTTTGCGCCGCGGTGGATGCTGCGCAGACGACTCTCGATCCGAGGCAAATGAAGGAATGGACGCCGAACAGCAAATACGGAGGACACGCGTTTGGCTTCAAGAGCTTCGACGAGTTCCTCGCGAAGCGCGACACCATCCTGCCGTGGATCGCGGAGTATTCGCCGTATGCGCTCGTGACGAAGGATGACCCGGCGATTTACCTGAACTTCCGCACGCCGCCGGCGCTCGGGCAGGAACAGAAGGACCCGACGCACACGGCGAATTTCGGCGCGAAACTGCAGGAGCACTGCAAGGCGAATGGTGTGGAGTGCGAACTCGCCTATCCCGGTGCGCCCGATGTGAAGCACGCGAGCGCGCAGGAATATCTGATCGAAAAACTGAAAGGATCACCGGCCAGGAAATAACGCCGGGTCCGGGGCTGCGCGCGGATACGATCTCTCGCAGTTAACCGGACGGGTTTGCGCGGTGGCAAAGTAGTAGCCGACTTCAGTCGGCAAGATCGTGCAGAACGGGAAGACCGACTAAAGTCGGTACTACTTTGCCAAGCCGCGCCGCCACCAAACAGTCCGGTTGATTTTGATAGATGGCACGATTCAGCGCCGTCGCATCAGGGATTGGCGGTCTTGAATATCTTCAGCCGCATGAAGCGGATTGGGGCGGTGGTCGCGTTGTATGCGACAGGGTCGCGCACCTCCACGGTGAGCACTGGCGCGGTGCCGGTTTCGACGATAAAACCGGGGCCGCTCGTCTGCACGCCGCCGATGCTTGTGCCGACGTCGATCCAATTGCTGAGGTCGGGCGATGCTTGCACGATGTAGGTGAGATCCGTCGCGGTGGTCACGCGCGTGAAGGTCATCGAGAGGTGAATGGTGCCAGCGTAGTTTTTCCTCTGCACGACCGGGAGGCCGGTGAAGTTCGGGACATTCGGCACGGTGTGGAGACCGTATTCGGCGATATTCTTGATGCCGTCCCGATCAGGATCTGCGGTGGCGATCGCGTTTGCACCGACGATGCCGAGGTTCGCGATGAAATGCTCGAAGGTGTCATTGACCGTGAGGCCGAAGGTTTGCGTGCCGTTCGGGGCAAGCCCGTTTGCGGCGGTGATGGTGATGCCCGGATAGATGCCCGGCACAGTCGGCGTGCCGGAAAGTGATGCGCCCGCGAGGGTGATGCCTGCGGGCAGTATGCCGCCGGTGATGCTGAAACTCGGCGGTGGTGTGCCGTTCGTGGTGAAGGTGTGATTATACACAGTGCCCACTGTGGCGGCGGGCGGCGCGGCGCTCGTGAATACGGGCGAAAGGCCGCAGCACGCGTAGGCTGTGTCGGTGAGCGAGATCGAATCAATGCGCCAAACGGGTCCGGTTGCATTCACCGAACCGTCGCACGCGAGGCGGAAACGCAGGCGCACATTTTGCCCCGCTGCCGAGGCAGGGAGATTCGCAGTGGTCGTGGTGTAGCTGGTGTTCGCGCTGCCGGTCCATGCGGCGCGTCCGGGAATGGGACTTGAGCTGCTGCCGGCGCTGATCGTGCCGTTGTAGCCGCCCGCGGCAAATGAACCGCCAGCGGTTACGATATCGTTGAAGGCACCTCCGTTGATCGCAATTTCCAGCACTCCTCCGTCGAAGCCGCTCTCCGTGCTCCATCGGTGCTTGAAGGTGATCTGTGCGCTCGCGGACGACACCGGGAAGTTTGGGCTTTCGAGCCGGTTGTCGCTCACCGTGCTGGTCGGCGTGGCAAAGACGGAGTTTGGCGCGGAGTCGGGCGTGCTCGTCGAAGTCGCCCACGCGACAGGCGTGCCGGATGCGGCTGTGCTCGTCCAGTTCACAGGGAGAGCGGGTGCGGTCACGCCATCGAAATTTTCGAATGCGGACGTGCCAAGTCCGACTGTGGCTCCGAGCCGGATGGTGAATGCGGCGGTGCCGAGATTCGTCGCGCCGTCCTGCAGTTGGAAGGTCGCGGTGATCGTGCCTCCGCAGACGCCGCTCGCGGTGAAGGTGAATGCGCGGCTCACATTGCCGGATGCCGCGATGACCCCGTAATTTTGCGAGACGGTGACAGGCGCGACGCCGCCGGTGTTTTGCAAAGTTGCGACGAGATTTGTGGTCGGTCCACCGCCGTTGTTCGAGAGGCTGAAATTCACGGTGACAGTCTCCGCAGGATCCACGGCTCCGTTGGCGGGCACGCAATTCTCCGCCGTCGGCGCGGAAGCAGTGCCTGCGACGACGATGGGATTCGTGGCGAGCACGGTGAGATTGAAGCTCTGCACCACTGCCGCGCCGCTCGTGTCCTGCACGGTCACGCGGATGAGATATGTGCCGGGTGTGCTCGCAGCGACTGTCGTCGCGGTCACTGCGCCGGTGGTTTGGTTCACCGTCAGCGTGGTGCCGCCGGGCAGCGTGGTGGGCGAGACGGAGACGGGGGTCGCGCCGAGATTGTTGTTTGCATCGGCAGGCGGTGCCGTCGGTGCCGCCGTGACGCTGCCGCCGTTCGCGATATTTTGATCCGCATACGTGCCGAGTGTCGGCGCGGGGTTCGGCTGCACAATGAAATTGAACGTGCCCGAAGTCGTCGAGCCGAGACTGTCCGTGACCGTGAGCGTGACGGGATACGTCCGACTCGTGAGCGTGGTCACGAGCGAACTGTCCGCACGCGCGCTGACGTTCACATTTCCCCCGGAAATGATGGCGGTGATCGTGGAGTCCGCAGGCGCGTTCGAGATACTCGCCGTGATGGGCGTGTTCGTATCCGAGACGGTCGCCACGGTCGCGGTCGTGGCCGTCGGCGTGCCGCGCTGCACGGTCACGCTGCCGGTGATGGCGAGGGTCGGCGCGGTGTTCGTGGAGGTGATCGTGAGGTTCGCATCCGACACATCGAAGAAGATGTTCCCCACGGCCTCGACCTTGATCCGTCCCTGCGTGGTGGCGACGTTCGCCGTGTTCGGGATGGTGATATTAGCCGAGCCATTGTTCGGCACACTTGCGGCGAGAACGAAGGGATACGTGTTGCCTCCGTCCGCCGAGAGCGAGATTTTCACATTCGCACAACTCACCGGCGCGACGGACGTGTTTGCGACGGCCCATGTGACCGTCTGCACCGAACCGCCGGCGATCGTGGCCGCGATATTTTGCGATGTGATGGCAAATGGCCCGGCGGTGCTGACCGATGTGACGGTCATTGATCCGTAATTCGAGCCGCCGCCGCCGAGGTGGTTATCGCGCACGGTCACGCGGAAGGTCATCGTGCGGTCGGTGGTCGGGAGGAATTCGCCGGATGCGAAACTGCCGATGGTCGCCGGCGGGACATTGGCGTTATTCAAAATGTAAGTCAGCGACGGAAAGAGGCGCGTCGGTTTCGGCGTGGGATCGAAGGATCGGAAGATCGGCGAGGAGCCATTGTCGCGCGGCGAAGCCGTGGGGTCCTGAGCCGCGCCCAGATCGAATTCCTCCCAGCAAAACGTGAGCACATCGCCCGCATCCGGGTCAGTGGCGCTGGCCGTGAGCGCAAACGGAGTCTGCGACGGGATCGTAAAGCTGCCCAGTGCGGCGATGGTCGGTGCGGTGTTACCCGTCGCAGTCGAGACACCGACATTGCCCGCGCCCGTCGTGGTGTAGGCGTCAATCTCATCGTAGCTGATCGTGTGAAAATAATCGTCGCTATTGGTTGCAATGTTCTGCGGCGAACAGATGCCCGCATAGGCCATGATGGTCGTCCCGCTGCCCACCTCATAGGCGGTCGGCCCGTTCCTGTTGGTCCCCGCACAACTGCCCGAAGTCGCGTTGAATGGATGGTCCGCTCCAAACTGGTGCCCCATCTCGTGCGATACGTAATCAATGTCGAACGGATCACCGACGGGATTCGATCGTCCAGTCACACCTTGCGCCTTTTGTCCCGCCCTGCCGACCACGCCCAGCCCGGCGACGCCGCCACCACCGGTACTGAAGACGTGGCCGATGTCGTAGTTTGCATTGCCGATCACAGCGTCAATCTTCGTCTGGTTTTCTCCCAGCATCGTGCTGCCGTTGCTGTTCGTGTAGGGGTCGGTAGCGGGATCGAGAAAAACGAGGAGGTCATTGTTGTTCACGAGCTTCAGGCGGATCGCGAGATCCCGCTCATAGACCGCGCTGACGCGATTCACCGAAGTGAGCATCGCGCCCAGCGTCTTGTTCAGCGTGCCCCCGCCCGCCGCCGTCGCATATTCACCGGTGCACGCGAGCGCCAATCGGAAAGTGCGCAGGCTCGCACCAGTCGGCCGCTGGGCCGTCGCCGGGCGCTTCGGGAGATTTTCAAGATCCCCGACTTTTTCCGGCACTTGGCAGTTCAGCGACTTAGTCGGATCGGAAAAATCACGCCGCCGGTATGATACATAGTGCTCCGTGTCGTCGCGCCAGAACGGATCGATATAGACGGATCCCTTGTCGGAGAAAATGATCGCATGAAAACCCTGCGGCGTCTGATCGAGGCGCGCAGAAAGCCGGGGATCGTCAATGCCGCGCGCGACATAAGTCTTCATGTCCGGGAATTTCGCCGCGAGCTTTTCCTCCATGAGCGGCGACTCCTGCACGGTGAAACGCGCAAACGTCCCATCCGGCAACGGCAGCACCAGTTCGGCATCCGACTCATTCCCGCCTGCGAACTCCTGCCGCACCGCAGCGACCGTCTTGCGGAAGGCATCCCAATTCAGACGCAGCGTGCGATACGCTTGGGGCACTACCGTGCGCTCGGACGCGACTGCTTTTTTCGCCGCGAGCACATTTCCTTCATTCGCATCCCGCCACACATCGGCCTCCGTCTGCGCCCCTGCCGGAGTGATGCCAAACATTGTCATGCACAGTGTGAGGCCCGTTGTTAGCAGGGGAGAGCTTCGCATTTGCTAAATGTGGAGGCTGTCGTGCTGATGAAAAGAAAATTTACGGTGTGATATATATTCGGACGGCTGCTGAAGAAATCACTCGGAACAAAATTGCCGTGCGGAATTCCGAACGTGAAGTGCAACGGCATCAGCAGCCGTGAAGCCGCACAGACGGCAAAGGATTGGACTCCCGGCGGATTGCCCGTGAGAATGAATTTGCCGATGAAAAAGAACACCTCGCTGCGCATCCTCGCCGCAGTCTTCACCGCCCACCTGCCTCTCTTCGTCGGGCGGTGCGAAGGTGCCGTGGATTTTCAGCGCGAGATTCGCCCGATCCTTTCCAATAACTGCTTCTACTGCCACGGGCCGGATGAAAAAGAGCGCAAGGGCGGCGAGCATGGCTACCGGCTGGATTTGGCGGAAGGCGCATTTGCGGATCTCGGCGGCTACAAGGCGATCATCCCCGGCAAGCCGGAGGAGAGCGAACTATTCAAGCGCGTCACGACGAAGGATGAAGATGACGTGATGCCCCCGCGCAAGAGCGGGAAAAAGATCACCGAGCGTGAGGGCGCGCTGCTGCGTGAGTGGATCCAATCCGGCGCGCAATACACGAAGCACTGGTCATACGAGAAGCCGGTGCGGCCGGAGGTGCCGCAGAAAAGTGCTCAGTCCTCAGTGCTCAGTGCTCAGTCGTCGGGCACTGATGCGCAGCTTGCCAAACTGAGAACTGAGCACTGGGCACTGAGCACTCATCCGATTGACGCCTTCATCCTCGCGCGGCTCGAAAAGGAAAAGCTCTCGCCGCAGCCGGAGGCGGATCGCCACGCACTGATCCGCCGCGTGGCGCTCGATCTCACGGGACTGCCGCCGACGCCGGAGGAGGCGGATGCTTTTGCCGCCGACAAATCGCCCGACGCCTACGAAAAACTCACGGACCGTCTGCTCGCATCGAGCGCATACGGCGAACACTGGGGCCGCGCGTGGCTCGACATCGCGCGCTATGCGGACTCCGCAGGCTACGCGGATGATCCGCCGCGCACGATCTGGGCGTATCGCGACTGGGTGATCCGCGCGTTCAATGCGGACATGCCGTTCGACCGCTTCACCACCGAGCAGCTCGCCGGCGATCTGTTGCCGAACGCCACAGAGGAGCAGATCGTCGCGACCGCATTTCACCGCAACACGATGACGAACAGCGAGGGCGGGACGGACGACGAGGAA
>JAYVRQ010000153.1:0-2247 GCA_043776145.1 Chthoniobacteraceae bacterium | reverse complement strand
AATACACCGATACCTTCGTCGGCAGCGGCGACAAGAAGGTTCCCGGCACTAGCAAGCTGGTGCTGGCTCTCGATGCCTATCAACTCACAAAGCAGCAGATTCTGTCGCTTCACAAGCTGCTGCTCTTCATCGTTGGCCCGTTCAACGACGAGTAAGACATTCGCCAAATGGGGAGGCGGCCAGCAATGGCCGCCTCCTGTTTTTTTCCAGAGCCCATGAAAGAGCCGGTTGCTGACTTCACCGCGGTGTTGGATGCGGCTTACCGTGGGGAGGTCTCGGCGGCGTTCACTCCGAAGCTGATCTTCGGGCTGCTCATGATCGCGATGCCGCTGGCGGTGGGTTGGTTCCTGCTCCGCTTTTTTCGGAAACGGGGACTCCGCATCCCAAGGAATATCGCGTTGCCATTTGGGATTCTATGCGGCGGTATCGCGCTGGTTGAATATTGGAGAATCCAGGAGGCTAGGGTCGTGCGGAGCATATCGCTCGCGGAGGTGCCCGCCAAGGTGCTGGAGACCTCCGGCCTCGTGCAGCGCCTGCTCGCGGACTCGACCGGTACTGCGGTCCCGACAGAATCCGGCCTCTATCTGGCGCTGGCCGGAGACCAGATATTCCTCCCAAAGCCAGTGGCCGATTCCTTACAAAAGGAACTCGTGACACGAAATCTCCGCCTACCGTGAAGCATGGGCCTGCGCTTTCGGAAACGATTCAAGATATTCCCATGCACTTGGCTCAACTTCAGCAAGAGCGGCTTCTCCCTCAGCTTCGGCGGCAGGCGCATCACCACCAATCTCAACACCGATGGCGCACAGACAACGATTGATTTGCCCGGCAGCGGGGCGTCATACGTCACGAAGCGCCGCAAGGGCTGCCTGACCTGCTTCGTCCTGATCCTGATCGTCATCGCCCTCACCATTCTCTATTTCATCTTCCGCTAGATCTACTCACTAACAAACACTCCGGTATGACTCCACACACACCACTGCTCCGTAAACTCATCCGCACCATCCGCCACGCCGCTGCACCGCATGTGGCTGGCCTAAGCCGCCGCCAATTCCTCGGAAAATCCGCGGCAGCCCTCGCCGTAGCCATGGCGACCGGCGGAGCGGGACGCGCAGCGGTGCCGACGGAACCGATCGCGATCCTCGGCGGTGGCGTTGGCGGCCTTACCGCTGCCTTCCGGCTGATGCAGGCGGGCGCGAAGGTCGAACTCTTTGAAGGCAGCAATCGCATCGGCGGACGCATCCTCACGCTGGATGGCTTCGTCCCGGCCGATCAAAATGACGGGAAGCCGATGTTCACGGAACTCGGTGGTGAACTGGTGGATTCCAACCACAAGGATCTGATCGAATTAGCGAAGGAACTCGGCTTGGAAATCCAGGAACTCAAGGGGGGCGATCCCGGTGTGGAATACTATCACTTTGAAGGAAAAGTCCGCACCGAAAAGGAGCTGATCCTCGCCTTTGAGCTCCTCGCGAAGCAGCTCGCCGAGGACGCGGAAGGGCTGAAGGACGACAAGGAAAACTATACTGAGAAGGCTCGGAATTTTGATCGCATTAGCATCCACGACTACCTCCAGTCGTTTGCGGGCAAGGTCGAGGCATGGGTGATCCGGCTGCTCGATACCGCCTACGAAATCGAATACGGCCGGGCGACAAAGGAGCAGTCGGCGCTCAATCTCATCACGTATCTTTCGCCGGAAACGAAGGACGGTTTCAAGATGTTCGGGGAGAGCGACGAATCGAAGCGGGTCAAAGGCGGGAACAGCCGGCTCATCGAGGCGCTGGAAAAAGCGATTGCTGGAAAAGTCACGGTCCATACCCAGCACAAGCTCACTGCAATCGCGACGGCGAAGGGGAAACTTCAGTTCACATTTGACACCGGCAAGGGCTACAAGGAATTGACCTTCTCAAAGGCGATCTGCGCCATTCCTTTCACGATGCTTCGCGGCGGACGCGTCGCCGGAATCGCAACAATCGGGCTGAACAAGGACAAGGTGAAGGCCATCGAGGAACTCGGCTACGGCAACAACACGAAGGCGATGATTGCTTTCAAGAGCCGCTTCTGGCGGACGGCCGATCCGGTGAACAACGGAAGCACCTACACCGATCAGACCTACCAGGCCACATGGGAGTGCAGCCGCGGACAGGATGGCCCCGCTGGCATCCTCGTGAATTTCCTCGGCGGCAAGACCGCCCTCGAGGCCACACCCGATACCCGCTTCGACACAACGCTCAAGGAACTCGACAA
>JAYVRQ010000152.1:0-7315 GCA_043776145.1 Chthoniobacteraceae bacterium | reverse complement strand
GTCGTGTTGATCGTGACCACCGGCGTCTCCGCGCCTTTCGGCTGCCACGCATTCAAGCCGGGCTTCTCCGCGATGTTGCTCCGCACTTCGGTGAGCGGCTGGAGCCCGCCCGCGAGTTGCGCGTCGATTTCCGCGAGCCGCTTTTGCGCGACCGCGCGCCGCGCCGCCTCGTCCGGCGAGAGCAGCGGGACGCGCATCAGCTTTTCGCCTTCGCCCTTCGACTGAAATTTCGCGAGGATGTGACTGCTGAAAAAGAAGCCTGCGAGCGAGTAGTAATCGCCGCTCGTGAGCGGGTCGAATTTGTGATCGTGGCAGCGCGCGCAGCCGAGCGTGAGGCCGAGAAACGCGCGGCCCGTCACGTCGATCTGGTCATCGACGATGTCGGTGTAAATCTTCTCCTTGTCCGCATCGCCGTTGCCCCAGTTGCCGATCGCATACATCCCCGTCGCGACCACTTTCTCCGCGTCCCACTGCAGCGCGGCGAGGATGTCGCCGGCGATTTGATGCTCGATGAATTCGTCGTACGGCAGGTCGCGATTGAAGGCATTCACCACCCAGTCGCGGTAGCGCCACGCATCGAGAATGTCGCCGTCCTTTCCCACGCCGCGCGAATCGAGCGAGTCGGCGTAGCGTACGACATCGAGCCAGTGCCGCGCCCAGCGTTCGCCGTACGCGGGCGAGGCGAGCAGGCGGTCGAGGGCATTGCCAATTGCCAATTGCCGATTGGCAATTGATTCGGAGACGAACGCATCGACTTCCTCGGGAGTCGGCGGGAGGCCGGTGAGGTCGTACGTCATGCGCCGGATGAGCGTGCGCGGGTCGGCGGGCGGTGCGGGCGCGATGCTTTTTTCTTCGAGCTTCGCGAGGATGAAGGCGTCGATGGGATTGCCGTCTTTCGGAACGATCGGCCGTTCCGGTTTCCGAAACGCCCACTTCTTCCGCTCCGCATCGTAGTCGATTTTTTTCACTTCCGCCTTCTGACTTCCGACTTCCACGTTCCCATCCTCCGGCACCGGCGCTCCCATCTTCACCCACGCCTCAAAGTCCGCGATCACGGCGGGCGCGAGCTTTTTGCTCCCGTCCTTCGACGGCGGCATTTGCAAATCCTTGTCAAGATAACGCACCGCCTTCACCAGCAGGCTCGCCTCCACATCACCCGGCACCAGCGCCGCGCCGGACTCGCCGCCCTTCATCACCGCCGTCCGCGAATCCAGCCGCAGCCCGCCTTTGCTTTTCTTTTCGCCATGGCATTCGCAGCACTGCTCCGCGAGCACGGGCCGGATGTGCTTTTCAAAAAACTCGGTCCCCCGCTCCTCCGCGCGCCCAGTCGCGACGGCGAGCAGCAAAAGAGGCGCGAAGCAGTGCAGCGGGGATTTCATGGGCATTCAGATGACCGGATGAGCGGGGCGGTCTTGGGAGGAAAGCTCGGCACTGAAACGCAATCCAAAGGTTCAATCTTGTCATCCCCGTTGACATGCCGTGTCACCCATCGACAATCGAAAATGAAATGCGCTGCGGAACGATCCCACTTTTCACCACACCACGAAACCCGCCGGATGCCGCGCACCCACCGCTTTATTTTAACGCAGACGCTCGTCCTGGCGGGCCTCGCGCTCGCTTCTGTGCGGGCGGAGGAAGAGGCACCGTTGTCGGAGCCGCAAGTCCTGCTCACGGATGCCGTGGATCTTGGCGAGTCGCTGCTGGTCGCTCCCGCCACGGCTTCGGAGCAGCTCGATGCCGCTGAGCGGCTCGCGCGGGAATATGGACCAGAAGCCTTCCACGACGCGATTCCGTCGGGGCGCTGGAGAGTGTCGCCGCATCTCGAGGCCAGCGTCACTTACGACGACAACATTTTCATCCAGCCGGATCACAAAGTGGAGGATTTCATCTTCGCGCTTTCGCCCGGACTCGCGATCGGGATTTGGGATTCGGAAAAGCGGCGCACCGATGGTTTTCTGGATCGCCAGGACTCGGCCACGGTGCTCGACAAAGGGCGCGGGACTTATTTTGTGGCGGACTACACGGCCATCCTGCTCGGTTTTGAAAAGACGGATTCGCAAAATGCCTTCGATCAGGACGCGCGGCTGAATGCGCGGATTCAGGCGGAAAAGTGGTCGCTCCGCGGCGACTTCCACTACGAATCCAAATCGGAGGCGAACGTCGATGTCGGCACGCGCATCCGCCGCAGGACGCTCTCCGCCGAAGGGGTCGCGATCTATCGCGTTTCGCAAAAAACGACGATCGACGCGAGCGTGTCCATCCGCGCGAACGATCCCGAGGATTTTGTGCGCTCGTCCGGCTGGAAGGTGGAAACCGAGGCCACGCATGAATGGACGCCGCTCGTGCGCGTGGGGCTTGGCGCGGCGGTGGGCGGCGTGGCGATCGACGGCGGGGCGGGTGATGTGTTCGAGCGGATGCTGGCACGCGCGACTTATCAATATAGCGAAAAACTCGGCGTCGAGGCGCGCGGCGGCGTGGAATTTCGGCAGTCCGACGGACGCGCGGGCGACCGCGTGAATCCAATCTTCCGTGTGCTCGCCACGTACGATCCGGCGGCAGGAACGCGCGTGGGGCTGGAGGCGTTTCGCTCCGTCGAGACTTCCGAGTTTCGCCCCGAGGAAAGCTATGAACGCACGGGCATTACAGCCAGTTTCCACCGCGCGCTGCGGGTCGGCTTTCATCTGCAACTCGACGGCGGCTACCGGCATTCCGACTATTCGACGCGCTCGAACAATGCCGGTCGCCGGGATGAGTATTTTTTCGCGAGACCGAGCCTGCTTTGGAATTTTTCCGACTGGGGGAACGCGATTCTTGCTTACGAGTATCGAAGCAACGACTCCAACCGTGCAGAATTTAATTTCGATAATAATCAGATAATTATTCAGGTGAATATCCTGTATTAAGCTGGATAATCCCCGGCTTAAAAAAAAGCCGACATGGGCATTCCAACATTTTATGATAATTTTTAGAGCGGTCGCGATTTTCTTCGTGGCCGCACTGGCACAGGCCGAAGAGCCGCTGCCTGCCGCGCGGTCGCTGCCGGAGGAAAAAACGGCGACTTCCCCGAACCACGTTCTCGCCGCGAACGAATCCATCCAGATCAAGGTCTTCAATGAGCCCGAACTCGATACCTCGGTGCGCATCGCCGAGGATGGAAAAATCACCTTCCCGCTGATCGGCGAAGTGACTCTCGGCGGGCTGACGATCCAAAAAGCGAGCGAACTGATCCGCGATCGGCTCTCGAAGCGGTTCCTCGTCAATCCGCAGGTGAGCATCTCGCTCGTCGAAATGAACCGCCGGCTTTTCACCGTGCTCGGGCAGGTGCAGCGGCCCGGTACGTATCGTTTTCCCGACCACGGCTCGCTGAGTCTCGTGCAGGTCGTCGGCATCGCGGGCGGCTACACGCGGCTCGCGAGCCCCTCGCGCATCATCGTGAAGCGGCTCAGCGGCGACAAAGTTTTCAAGCTCGACGGCAAGCGCATGGCGTCCGACGCGGGGACGAAACCCTTCATCATCGAAGGCGGCGACATCATCACCATCGGCGAACGACTTTTCTAAAAAAAGACCCATGCCCGACGCCCAACCAACCAAGGGGACGCTGCTGTCTGCCGACGCCCGGATGTTTTTCCGGCTCGTGCTGGAAAGAAAGTGGATGATCCTCGCGATCCTCGGCGTGTGCGTCGCCGCGGCGCTCTTTTATTTGTCAAAAGCGCCGCGCATTTACGAGGCGACGACGACCATCGAAATCGACAGCGAGCAGCAAAAGCGCATCAAGCCCGAAGGCTCGCGCGGCGACGAAAAGACGACCGAGGAATTGCTGAAAACAATCGAGCAAAAGATCGTGAATCCCGCGCTCATCACCGCGCTGCTGCATCACCCGGAACTCGAAAACGACCCCGCTTTTCTCTCCGAAGTGCCGCGCCCCGCCGACGAGGGGGAACTCCGTGGCGCGCTGGAAAATCGCATTTCCACCCAAATCCGCGCGGGCACGCAGCTCATCGACATCATGGTGCAGGATCGCATCCCCGCGATGGCGCAAAAGCTCACGCGGCTCACGGTCGAGGCGTTCATCAGCGTGAGCGCGGAGAGCACGGCGCAGGTGTCGCAGTCGGCGAATGCGTATTTGAAAGGCGAGGCCGAGCGCCTGAAGACCGCGCTCGCGAAATCCGAGCGGAAATTGCAGGAGTATCGCGAGCAGCATCAGGCCGTGTCGCTCGAGGAAAAGCAGAACATCATCGGGGAGCGGCTGAAGGAATTGAACGCGAAGGTGACGACCGCAAAAGCGGAGCGGCTGAAACTCGCTGCGGACCTCGCGCAGGTGGAACAGCTTTCCGGCGAGCCGCCCGAGCATTTGCTCGCGCTCACCAGCATCGCCGGGAGCGGCGCGGTGCAGGAGTTGAAAAAAACGATCAGCGAAAAAGAGGCCGAACTCGCGTCGATCCGGCAGCGTTACAAGGAAGAGCACCCGCGTTACATTGAGGCGGAGAGTCGAGTGGCGGAACTCAACGCGGCACTCGTGAAAGCGATCCAGAAGGCCGCGATCCAACTCCACACCGCGCATGAAGCCGCGAACGCGACCGAGCAAAGCCTCGAACGCGCGCTCCACGGTCAGGAAACGCTCGCGCTCGAACTCAGCGGCATCGCCATTCCCTATCAGGAACTCGTCCGCGAAGTGGAATCCGACCGCGGCCTTTACGACTCCGTCCTCGCGCACATGAAGGAAACCGATGTCTCACAAGGCGTGTCGAAATACGCCGTCGGCGTCGTCGCCCCCGCATCGCTGCCGAGCTGGCCGATCAAGCCGAACAAGCGCGCCATCCTGCTGCTCGCCATCGGCGCGGGCCTCGCCATCGGCCTCACCCTCGCGCTCGGCCTTCACCTCCTCGACGACACTTTCAAAACCGTGGACCAAGCCGAGGCCGCGCTCGGCCTGCGCTCGCTCAGCGCCATCCCCACGCGCCGGAAAAAACCGCTCGGCCAGGTTCGCCGCTACCTCGTCGAAAAACCGCAGTCCGCCATCACCGAAGCCTTCCGCACGCTGCGCACCGCGCTGCTTTTCACCGGCAGCCCCGGCGGCTACCGCTGCCTGCTTTTCACCAGCGCCATCCCCGGCGAGGGCAAAAGTTTTTGCGCCTCGAACTACGCCGTCGCTCTCGCCCTGCAAGGCCATAAGACCCTGCTCATCGACGCCGATCTGCGCCTCCCGAGCATCGGCATGGCCTTCTTTGGAACAGAAGAATTACCCGGCCTCGGCGACCTGCTCAGCGGGCAGGCCGACATTGCGAAAGCCACGTATCCCACCGACATCGCGAATCTCTCCGTGCTCCCCGCCGGCACCCGCGCCGCCCTTCCCACCGAACTCATCGGCGGCGCGGATCTGCCCGCCTTCATCAACTCCGCACTCTCGCGTTTCGACCGCGTCGTCATCGACACCGCGCCCGTCCACGCCGTCAGCGAAACGCTCCTGCTCACGCCGCACGCCGACGCCGTCTGCCTCGTCGTCCACGCCGCGAAAACGCCCACAGCCGCCGTGAAACGCGCGCTCGAAAAAGTCCGCGAGAGCGGCGCGAATGTCATCGGTTTCGTCCTGAACGGGCTGCCCCCGCGCAGCGGTGGATTTTACTACCACTATCACGCGCCCGGCTACGGAAAGGACGAAGTGTACGGAGCCAGCGCAGAACGCCCCCGAACTAAAAAGAGCGCATGAAAATGCGCCATCGTTCACCGCTCCTCGCCGGTCTTCTGATCGCAGCGAGCGTCACCCGCGCGGAGGAAAGTCCTACACGAAAAGTCATTTATCACGGCTGGGATTCGCCCGACACGTCCTACATCCGCGCGCATTGGGCGGAGATGGAAAAAATGCCGTTCGACGGAGTGGGCATCCGCGTCGCACTCGACCGCGCGAAGCCGACCAGCGGTGACGGCTGCACCGCAAATTTGCTCGGCTGGCAGACCTTCGGCGCGGTGCGTTTTTCGTCCGCGCAATTCGCGGAAGCCGTCGTGGATTTGCAAACGCCGCAGTGGACCAAGTTCACGGATAACTTTCTCCCGCTCGCCATCGCCACGCGCGATCAGGATCAAAAGCTCGATTGGTTCGACGACGCGCGCTGGGCCACGATCGAGGCGAACTGGCGCGTGCTCATCCAGCTCGCTCGCGATGGAAAATGCCGCGGAATTTTCCTCGATCCCGAGCACTACGACTATGAATGCGAACTCTTCTCGTACGAGCACCACCACGCGCAGCGCACCGGCGCGAGTCTCGCCGACTACACCGCCAAAGCCCGCCAGCGCGGGGAGCAGCTCGGCGCGGCGATGCGCGAGATTTTTCCGAACATCGTCGTCGGCCTCATGTACGGCTACGCGCTCCCCGCGCGCGAAACCAAACGCTACGTGCTGCTCCCGCCGTTTCTCGATGGACTGCTCGCCGCCTCCGCGCCGGATGTGACGTTCGTCGATCTGTGGGAATTCGGACACGGCTACACGGACGCCGGGGAGTTCGAGAAAGCGGGACGCGCGATCAAAAACCCAACGAACACCTCCGAGCCCGATCTGTACCGGCGCATGATCCACACTGGATCGAGCCTCCGCCTCGACTTCGCCCCGCGTGGAAAACCGTGGAAGCCCGAGTCGCCCGAGCAGAACCATTTCACTCCTGCCCGCTTCGGTGAATCGCTGCGGCACGCGCTGCAAACCTCCGAGCGTTACGTGTGGATTTACTCCGAGGAAACGCCGCGCTTTTTCCCGCCCGCGCTACTCCCCGCCGAATACCTCGCCGCCATCGAGGAGGCCCGCCGATGAACATCCTCTTCGTCACCGGCATTTTTCCACCCGACCACGGCGGCCCCGCCAGCTACGTCCCGCGCATGGCCGCCGCGCTCGCCGAGCGCGGAAACACGGTGGAAGTCATCTGCCTCAGCGACCGCCTCGATCACGACGACTCCGCGCGTCCGTTCAAAGTCACGCGCCTCGCGCGCCGCACTTTCTGGCCGCTGCGCATCGCAAAAACCGTCTTCACCGTCTGGCGTGCGGCGGGGCGAAACGCGCTCGTCTTCGTCCATGGCCTCGCCTCGGAAAGCGCGCTGGCATCAGCCTTCGCGGGCCGCGCGACCGTTCACAAAGTCGTTGGCGACTACGCCTGGGAGCGCGCCGTCGGGCGCGGCGCCTACTGCGCGACCATCGACGAATACCAAACCGCGCCGAAAAATCTCACGCTGCGTTTCTTCGATTTCATCCGCACCTTCCCGCTCCGCTGGGCGCGGCACATCATTGTCCCGAGCCAGTATCTCAAACGCCTCGCGACCGGCTGGGATCTTCC
>JAYVRQ010000151.1:0-7328 GCA_043776145.1 Chthoniobacteraceae bacterium | reverse complement strand
GTCCCGCCGCCGACCCAAAACAACCGCGAAGCGCCATCTTTTCCACGCCCGTTGCTGGGATGCTTACGCTCCGCGGTTGGTTTTGGGTCGGCGGCGGGACGCACGCCGCTCCATGGTCAGTCCCGCGAGTGGAGCCAGACCCAGTCGGGCTGCCTGACTTCGGACCCTTTGGCATCGAACGCACCGCCGTCATCGCGCCGATCCGGCCCGACGGAGTAGAGCAAAAACCCACCGCTTTCCTTACGGCGATAGATCATTGGCAGGCCGGTGTAAATATCCTGCGGCAGCTCGGCGATGAAGTCTGGCACAAGCTCCGCGAGCGTCCCGGGAATCGCGCCGCGAGCGGTGCGGAAGCGTTCGATGGCGATGGCGAGATGGAGTTGGTCTAGACGAGTCTGCAGGAGTGCAAATCTGTTTTGGATAAAGCCATAGCTGGGTGCGGACACCCGAAAGAGAAAGAAGTAGAAGTTGTCGAATCCCGATAAATTCTCCGGCCCTGAAGGCATTGCCCGGTCTGGATCGAATCGCATTCCATCGGCACTCACCCGCGCCAGCATCTCGTCGAAGTGCTGGTTCGCACGCAACTGGTTGTCGCGATAAATGCGCGACGGAATGAGCGCGATGACATTCAGACCTGGCCCCGTCCAGATTCCGCCCAGCCCAATAAAATGCCGCGCCCTTTTCCACGCGGGAACTTTCAAGATCGTTTCATAGGTCCAATTCGCGAATCCGCGCTCGCTGGAGAAGGAAAGCCGATAGTCTTCCCACACGCGAATCGCCGCCATGTCGGCGTCGATTTGCGCGAGTTCGGACGGTGCCCACGCATGGTCGGCGATCCCTCCGCCGACTCCCTCGATCAATACCACCAGCACGGACATCCGCACCAATCCGCAGATCAAAGTCGGCTCATCGACCAGGGCGCGATAGGCTTGAAAGCCATCGCTAAAATCCGCGCCCGCCGCGCTCGAATCGCCAAGCGCGAGGTGGGCGCGCATTCGCAGCGAGAAGAGCTTCGCGGCCTCTTGAAAGGAACCGAGGTGCGACAGAGGCATTGCCGCGCCCGCTTTCAAATCCAACGCAAACCGGCAGCGCGGGCGTGTCTTCCACTCGCTCCATTCCTGAAACTGCGGCGCGTAATGTTCCAGCGCGCGCAACACGTCGCGCGGCGGCGAATCCGTCGTTTCGGAAATGAAGCCGGCGTCTTTGAAAAACCTCCCCCATTTCACCCAATCCATGCGTTCACCTTTTCGCGTATCGCCAAATCCGGGCCGGTTGTTGTCGGGCAAGGCCATCGGACTTTTCACGCTGCCCGAGAAGACCGCGCGCATCATCGGCAGCGCGGCGAAGTTTTCCGCATCGGGGATTTCGGGGCGCTCGAAGTCGGTGAGATGGAGCTTCACACCGCGGGCGCGGGCGGCTGCGGCGTAGGCTTGCCAGCGGCGTTCCGCGCGCCAGTTCAGGAAAAAATGCGCGACGAGAAAAAGCGCCGTGAAGGCAGTCATCATCGCGAGGATCGGATGGGAGTGAATCCAGGCGGACAGCTTGCGCATCGCGCGAAGCTAGCGGCGCGCGTCCGCAAGGCGAGTACGCATCAGTGGCTTGCCGCTCCAGCGGCGAGCCGGCTCGCGGCTGGAGCCACAAGCCACCAAGTCCTCCCGCGCGCGCGTCCGTGCGGGAACCAGCGCGCCTCGTTCCCAAACGAGCTCCTCTTTGGCGTCCCGGAGGGACATCAGAGATTAGCCGGGGGTGACGCAGCGGAACCCCCGGATCTTCGTGGAAAAACAATGCGCCCCGAAGGCGGCGCGAGAAACGTCCGCCGCCTTCTCGCGCCGCCTTCGGGGCGCACCGCTTGTATTGCGGAGGGTCCGGGGGTTCCGCAGCGTCACCCCCGGCTAATCTCTGATGTCCCTTCGGGACGCCGGAGCGACGGGCCTTTGCGAATTTGGAGCGGGGATTACGAGCGATGGTTTCATTTCCCGCGCGCTGGCTAATCTCCCGCCGCGTGCCGGATCATCCCGCTTGTGCGCCCGCTCATTTTTTTCCTGCTCACGGCTTCTGCGTTTGCGGAAAGCCCGGTGAGTTTTCGCGCGCAGATCGCGCCGCTGCTGCATCGCGCCTGCGCGAGATGTCACAACGAGGATTCCGCGAAGGGACGCTACCGGCTCGATTCGCTCGCGCGTTTGTGGAAGGCGGGCGAGAGCGAACTACCGCCGGTCGTCGCGGGGAAGCCGCGCGAATCGGAAATTTATTTGCGCCTCATCGAGACTGCGGCGGACGAGCGGATGCCGCAAAAAGCGGACGCACTGCCGGTGGAGGAAATCGCGCTCGTCGAGCGATGGATTCGCGAAGGCGCGGTGGGCGACGGCGGCAACCCCGCGCGGCCCATCGTGGAACTCGCGCGCGAATTGTTGCTGCGCGCCGCGCCCGCGCGTTACCCGCGTCCGCAGCCGGTGACGGCGCTGGCGTTCAGCCCGGATGGCACGCAGCTCGCGGTGAGCGGTTATTTTGAAGTGACGATTTGGAATGCCGCGAGCGGCGCGCTCGTGCGGCGCATCGGCGGAATGCCCGAACACATCGTGTCGCTCGCGTGGCATCCGCAGCGCAACGTGCTCGCGGTGGCGGGCGGCACGCCGTCGCAATGGGGCGGCGTGGCGCTCGTCGAGGCGGCGGCGGGATTTCAAACGCGCTGGCTGTGCGATCTGCCGGAGAGCGCGCTGAGCGTCGCGTTCAGCCCCGATGGATCGCAACTCGCCGCGGGCGGCGGGGATCGCACGGTGCGTTTTTTCGACACGACGAGCGGAAGGCAGACGCGCGTTTTGAAGCAGCACGCGGACTGGGTGCAGTCGGTCGCGTTCAGCCCTGACGGGAAGCTGCTCGTCTCCGCGAGCCGCGACCGCACGGCGCGCGTCTTCGATGCGAAGACGGGCGAACTCGACGCGACGTACAGCGAACAAAACGCGCCGCTGCTCGCCGCGATTTTTTCGGGAAGCAACACCGTCGTCTCGCTCGCGCGCGGTCGTTCCATCGAAGTCTGGAGCGCGGAAAAAGCGGAGCGCCGCGCGGGATACGCCGACCTCGCGAGCGACGTGCAGGCGCTCGCCGTGAGCAGGGCCGGATTACTCACAGCGTGCGCGGATGCCGCAGTGCGCGTGCATCAACTCAGCGACCGGCGCGAACTCTTCACGCTGCGCGGTCATCGCGACGTGGTGCAGTCGCTGGCCGTCGCGCCGTCCGGCGAAGTCTTCGCGAGCGGCAGCGCGGATGGAGTCGTCTGCGTGTGGAGCCTCGCGTGCGGAACGTGGGTCTCGCGTTTCACCGCCAGTCCGCGGTAGCCGGACGGTTTTATTCTTAACGCAGAGACGCAGAGGACGCAGAGAACGCAGAGATTTTTGACCGGCAAAATTCCCCGCCATCATCCACCTCTGCGTTCTCTGCGTCCTCTGCGTCTCTGCGTTAAAAATAAAACCGCACAACCTGGTTGCACCTACGGAATCACCAACTCCTGCCCCGCCTTGATCGGCGGCGTCCCTTTCCCTCCTTGGAAATTCGCGTCGCGAATCTGCGGCCATCGCGCCTTGTTTTTGTAAAATTTCGCCGCGATCGAACCGAGCGTGTCGCCATTTTTCACCGTGTAAGTCCGCGCCCCCGGCGGGATCGGCTTCTGCACGAACTCCGCTTTTCCCGACGACGCGGCCCCCGGCGCGGGCGTGCTTTTCTGCCCGCGCAATTTCACGAGCTGCATTCGCAGATCGAGGTTCTCCTTTTTGATGCGCACCGCCTCCTCCTGCGTGATGAGCGCGCCGCGGTTCAGCGTCTCGGCCAGCTTCAGCGGCCCATCCTTTTGATACGCCTTCGCCTCCTTCGCGTGCGGTCCGTCGGGCGTGAGTTCTAGGTAGCGGTTGAAGTGGTGCATCGCATCGACGTTCGCGTGCAGCTTCTCGTCGTAGATCGCGCCCATCTTGTAATGCACCTCGGCGGTGCGCGGCGTGCCATCGAGCGCCGCCTCGTACATTTTAATTGCCACGCGAAAATCGCCCGCCGCCGCCTTCTTGTCGCCGGCGTCGGTCGTCTTCTCGGAGTCTTTTTGAAACATCTTTTCGCAGCCCGCCAAGGCGAAGGCAGCGAGGGCCGCAGAGGCAAAGGCGCGCGCGCTGGCGTTCATGGCTACTTGATGCCCGCTTCTTCCATCCGCTCGACGACCGCCTTCACCACTTTCACGCGCGCGAACCATTTGAAATTCGCCGCCACCACATGCCACGGCGCGCTTTCCGTGGAGGTCTTCTCGAACATCGCCTCCGCCGCCTGATTGTGCTGATCCCACTTCCGCCGGTTGCGCCAGTCTTCGTCGCTGATTTTCCAGTGTTTGTAAGGATCGCCCTCGCGCCGTTTGAACCGCAGCAACTGCTCATCCTTCGTGATGTGCAGGTAAAATTTGATGATGATCGCTCCGTCATCGACGAGCAGCCGCTCGAAGTCGTTGATCTCCTGATACGCGCGCTTCCATTCCTTGTCGGACGCGAAATTTTCCACCCGCTCGACGAGCACGCGCCCGTACCACGAGCGGTCGAAGATCACGAGTTGCCCGTAGTTCGGCAGCTTGCTCCAAAACCGCCAGAGGTAATGATGCTGATACTCCTCCGCCGTCGGCTTGATGATGGAATGCACGCGCAGCAGCCGCGGATCGAGACGCTCGACGATGCGTTTGATCGCCCCGCCTTTCCCCGCCGCATCCGGCCCCTCGAAGACGATGATGACCGACCGCTTGGAATCGTTCAGCGTGAGCTGATGATTGAGCAGCTTGAGTTGATGCTCCTTAAGCTTGGGTTTGTAATCGTCCTCCTCGATCGACTTGTGATCGAGATCGTCCAGATGCCGCCCTTTTTTCAGACCGATGGGCTCGATGGATTCCGACATGCGCAGAGGTTGAGTGTTGAGAGTTGAATGTGGAGTGGCGATTTTTCCAAAAGCGCGTGGCACCCGGTTTCCGCTCAATCCATCTCTTCGTCCGGTCCCCAGAGATGCTCTTTCGTCCATTTTTTCTCGTAGAGTTTGCAGAGCCCGATCGCGCACGCGACGCCGCCGGTGTAGCTCGCGGCGGTCGTGTACTGCTTGTCTTCGTCGTACGTGCCGACGGCGATCACGACGTGGTCGAAGTGTTCGCTCAGAATTTCAAAAACGCGGTCGATCGCTTGTTGCTGGGCCTCATGCATGTCCGCAAATCAGCATGGCCCGGCGGATTTGTCCACGCATTGCGCTCACACCCCGCCGCCGAAGAACGCGAGGTACGGTTTTCCCTCGTAAAGTCGCTGCACGTAGAGCGCCGCCTCGCGCGCGTGGTAGTCGCCCCACATCGAGGATTCGCCGCACGGCACCGCGCGCCCCGGCGGGATGTGGTCCCAGCCATTCGGGCGGTGATAGACGCTGTGCAGCAGGAGCCCCTGATGCGCCGGGTCCGTCGAGAGATACGGCTCGGCGAAGAGCGTGTTCAGCACCGTGAGCCCGGCGGCGAAGTAGCGCGCGCCATCTCCGGTTTCGCCGCGCGCGTTCAGATAGCTGCCGAGCCGCAGCAAGCCTTGCGCGGCGATCACGGCGGCGGAACTGTCCACGGGTTCGTGTTCGTTGAAAGGATCGGCGGGACTTTCCAAATAATCGCCGAGATACACGAGGCCGGGGGCGCCGGTGTCCCAGTATGGCACGCCGTCCGTCGGCGTGTTTTCGAGGTAGAAATCGCACGTCGCCCGCGCGCTTCGCAGCAGCAGCGACTCGACCGCGTCCCGCCCGCCGAGCGGCTCCAGCTCAGGATCGTGCAGCGTCGCCACCCATTCGAGCTGCTCCGCGCAGCCGCACATGATCCACGCGAGGCCGCGCGTCCACGTCGTGAAAGGCGACCAGCCCTGCTGTGAATTTGGGCAGCGGTACGAGCCGTCGTTCACATTGAAAATACTCTCGTGCGCCACCCGTCCGCGCACGTCGTTCGCATCCCGCCCTTCGCCGAAATACACCGCCCACTGCGCCGTCGCCCGCGCGTGCTCGACGAGCCGGTGCAGCAGCGAAATTTTTTCATCGCGCTCGCCCATCAGCACATGCCCGAGCCGGTGCGCGAGCGCCAGGGAACGCAGCGAGCGGATCGTGTCCGCGAAGAGCGAATGCGGCCCGTTGAACGAATAAATGAAGCCGCCGCCGCTCGCCAGATTCGTCCAGCGCGCCGCCTGCACCGCGCCCGAGCATTTCAGCGCCAGTTCATAAAAATCGCGCTCGTGCCGGTTCTCCGCGATGCGCCCCTCATTCATCAGCCGCCACAGATTTCCGTAGGTGCTCACGTTGTTGAAGCCGTGGTCATGCACGCCCGTGTGCGTCACATGATGCGCCATGCGCTCGGTCGTGCGCCCGCGCCCGAGCTGAAGAAATTGCGGATCCCAAAACGCATCGAACTGCAAAATCGCCGACCCATAAACAAACCCCTGCGTCCACTCCGTCCAGCCGCGCGCCGTGTATTTTCCGCCCACCGTATAAACCGGCGTCGCCGCCCCCGACACCTCATCGCGGTCGATCGAAAGAATCTTCTCTGCCGACAGTTCCCAAAGCCGTTCGATCTTTTTCTTCAAGTCCGCAGGTTGAATGTGAGGCAGGATTTTCATGCGATGGCTGCTGTCATTTACGGAGTGGCGCGGGCGCGTCCAGCGCATTGCATCGCTGGACAGCCGGACGATCCACCGCTTTTCTCCCGCCCATGCGCGGTCGCAATTACACCAAACCGTTTTCCATCGCGGGGATTGTCCTCGGCGAAATCTACATGCTCTACGTCGTGCTCGCGCCTGTTCGCCAAGGCGTGCCAATCCCGATCAGCGTGCCCATGCAGCCCGTTGCCATTCCTGCGGGCACGGCAGCTCCAATGGGGCATCGCGTGCTGGAGTTACTGGTGCTCTCACCATTCTTCGGCCTCTTCGGCGCACTCGTCGGGCTGGGCATCGGGCTACTCGTCACGGGGCTGCTGCAAAAGCGTCCGCCGCCAGCGCCGTGACGGAGGCTTCGAGGCGGTCCGTGATTTCCGTCCAGCCGCGACGGTCGTCCGGCTGTTCGGAAAAAACGAGCGGCTCGCCGACGCGCAAGGTCAGCCGCGCTGGCGCGGGGAAGCGTCCACTCGGCGGCAGCGCGCGGAATGCACCATCGAGATAACACGGGACGACGGGCACGCTCGACGTGGCGACGATCCGCCCGAGCCCCGGCTTGAATTTTCCCATCTGCCCGTCGCGCGTCCGCGTGCCTTCGGGAAAGAGAATGTAGATCGCCGGTTCGCCGGTGAGCCGCGCGCGCAATTCATCGAGCGC
>JAYVRQ010000150.1:0-7330 GCA_043776145.1 Chthoniobacteraceae bacterium | reverse complement strand
TGCGGAGTGGCGTCGAGCTGCCAAAGCGCGCCTATTTTCGCGCACTGCCAGCGGCGCACCGGGGCGCGGGGCTTGGCCGCGGGCCGTGCCGGGGCGAGGCCGTGGTGGCGGGCGAAGCGGCGGACGGTGGCCGGGTCCATGACGAAGCCCAGACGGCGCGCGACCTCGCTGGCGGCAAAGCGGGTGCGCCCGATTTCGAGAGCCGCCGAGGCCGCCGAGGCCGGGAGCCCGCCCGCACGGAAGGTGGCGAGGACTTCGCGGATCAAAGGGGCGCCGAGACGATGGGAGAGCTGCTGATAGTATTTTTCACAGCGCTCACGATGCCGGGGGATGCCGGAGGAAGGCAGGCGCGATCCGCATTGGGGCGGCGCGTCCGCGGCCCGGAACGTAGTGACGGGCCGCGGACGCGCCGCCCCAATGCGGAGTGTTCACGTTTGCTCGCAAGCCCTGTCCACGTTTGCTCGCAAGGTGTTCACGTTTGCTCGCAACGCGACACAAAATGATCCGTCACCCCGAGGAGGAGAACAACGGAACAAGGAGGGAGACGCCTGCGGCGGGCTCATCGTCTAACATCGAACACCTAACTTTTAACGCCGAACGATGCTCAGTCCGAGGCCAGGGGTGCTGTTCCTTAAAAGTTAGGTGTTAGGTGTTAGGTGTTAGGTGTTAGAGGTTAGAAGTTCAGCCCCGCGCAGCGGCCTTCCACCTGCGAGTTCGACCCCGGATTTTTTGATGCGATTGCCCTGACTCAAAGTGCTCGGCTTCGGTGCCGACGAATAAATCAGCGGTTCCTTGGAATTATCGCCCGGTGGTGATTCAGCCGGCTTTTCGCAGCGCGAAAAAAAAGAACGGACGCGGCTGCAACCTTCGTTCGGAAAGTGGGCATCCCTCCATGAAGCCATGAAATCTACTTTCGTACATCGCCACTTTCACCGCGCTCTGCGCTCACCCGTAAAACGAAACTCCGCCTTCCGGGGACTGCTCGCTGGCATCGTCGGCGCGATGCTCTGCTGGCTGGCACCGGAAGTCCGCGCGCAAGTGCCCGGCCTCGTCAATTACCAGGGCCGTGTCGCTGTCGGCACCGTGAACTTCAATGGCACGGGCCAGTTCAAATTTGCCCTCGTGAATGGCAACGGCAACATCACTTACTGGAGTAATGACGGCACGAGCACCGCGGGCAGCGAACCGACGACCTCGGTGGCGCTGAATGTCAGCAAGGGGCTTTACTCCGTGCTCCTCGGGGATGCGACGCTGACGAACATGACGACGGTTCCCGCCACGGTTTTTGCAAATGGGAACGTGAAACTGCGGGTGTGGTTCAACGATGGCACGAATGGCTCGCAACTCCTCTCGCCGGACCAGCGCATCGCCTCGGCGGGCTATGCGATGATGTCCACCACGGTGCAGGACGGCGCGATTACGAGTGCGAAAATCGCGAGCGGAGCGGTGGGTTCCGCGCAGATCGCGGCTGGTGCCGTCGGCACGACGCAACTGGCGGCGAATGCCGTGACCAGTGCCAACCTCGCCGCCGGATCGGTCGGCAGCACGCAACTCGCGGCAGGTGCTGCTGCGACGAATCTCAATGCCAGCGGGCAGAGCGGCGTGGGCAGCGGCGGGATGATTCTTTCCAGCAGCGTCAACGATGCGAATATGGCCACCGCTGGCTACGTACGCCTCGGCAAGGTGGACTTGGGAGATGCGTGGGAACAACGCGCCGGCGGAGCGCCTCCGGTCGCACGCGCCCGCCACACCGCAGTGTGGACCGGGAGCGAAATGATCGTCTGGGGCGGCAACGGCTTCGGCGGGGTCTCATTCAATGACGGAAGCCGGTATAATCCCGTCGCCAACACATGGACGACAGTGCCATTGTCGACTCTGGGTATCCGCTACGGGCACACGGCAGTATGGACGGGCACGGAAATGATCATCTGGGGCGGACAGACCGGAGCGGGTTTCAACAACACCGGGAGCCGCTACAACCCAACGACGGATGTGTGGACTCCCGTGACACTGACCTCCGCCCCCGGAGCCCGGACCTCACACACCGCCATATGGACGGGCAATGAAATGATCATCTGGGGCGGAAACCTTGGTTTGAGTTTACTAGCCGATGGCAGCCGTTATAATCCGGTCACAGACAGTTGGTCTGCGACCTCGGCTACGGGCACTCCCACGGGACGACTCAATCATTCTGCCGTCTGGACGGGCTCCGAGATGATCGTGTGGGGAGGCACCGGTGGAAGCAACACGGGCAGCCGTTACAAACCTTCCACGGATACTTGGGTGGCCATCCCTCTCACCGGTGCTCCTGCGGCACGCGACTCTCATTCAGCCGTGTGGACTGGGAGTGACATGATAGTCTGGGGCGGGAGTGCTGGAGGTGGTATTTATTTTAATGATGGGGCGCGCTACAACCGGGTGGCGAACACCTGGAGCGCGATTACCACCACCGGGGCTCCCACTGGACGGCAGGACCATCGGGCGGTCTGGACCGGCACTGAAATGATCATCTGGGGTGGAACTAATGCCGCCCCTGCGCTCAATGACGGAGCGCGCTATAACGCAACTTCAGACACATGGACGGCGGTCCAGCCAACCAGTGCTCCCGCGGCGCGCTATGTTCACACGGCGGTGTGGACGGGCACCGAGATGATCGTGTGGGGCGGAGACAGCGGGTCGGCTGTATTCAACGACGGTGGACGCTACAATCCTGCTTTCAATAGCTGGATCCCCTTGCCTGTGACCGGCGGCCCGCCTGCCCGCATCGCGCACACCGCGGTGTGGACGGGCAGCGAAATGATCGTCTGGGGAGGCACGAACGGTCCATATTTAAACGATGGCGGTCGCTTCAATGCGGCGGCCAATAGTTGGACGCCGATGGCGGGTCTCGGCGCTCCCACCGCTCGCAATTCTCACACCGCCGTGTGGACCGGCACCTACATGATTGTCTGGGGCGGCAATGGCACGTCCGGTTATCTTGGAGACGGAGCGCGCTACAACCCTGTGGGAGACACTTGGACGCTGGTGAACGCGACCGGTGCGCCGGCCCCACGGGGCGTTCACACCGCGGTGTGGACCGGCAACGTGATGATCGTCTGGGGAGGCACGAACGGCGTTCGCTTCAATGACGGCGGACGCTACAATCCGGGAACTGACAATTGGCTGGGCGTGACCGGTGCCGGGGCTCCGGTCGCCCGCGACTCCCACACCGCCGTGTGGACCGGCACGGAGATGATCGTGTGGGGCGGGAAAGGCGCACTTAATCCTCTCAATGACGGAGGTCGCTACACTCCGACAGGCAACACTTGGGGAACACCGCCCACCCTCACCGGTGCGCCCGGCACGCGGCAGAATCACACCGCGGTGTGGACGGGCACCGAGATGATCGTGTGGGGCGGTACGAACGGTGCCGTTTACGAAAACAGCGGCGGTCGTTATACCCCTGCATCCGATACCTGGACAACGACAGCGACCTCGGGCGCTCCAGGCGCACGGAACCTGCACACCGCTATATGGACCGGCAGCGAAATGGTCGTGTGGGGTGGTCGAGGCGGCATCGGCAGTGATTTCGGCGACGGAGCCCGCTACAATCCCTCAGGGAACGCGTGGACCCCAGCCACGCTCACCGGCGCACCCAGCGCGCGCTATGACCACCGGGCGGTGTGGACGGGCAGCGAGATGCTCGTCTTCGGCGGCCACGCCGGCAGCACCAATACCAATACGACCTTCAGCTATCGCCCGGAGCGGATACTCTACCTTTACCAGAGGCCGTGAGCAGGCACTTCGCATTCCGCCTTTCCTGGCAGCGATGGATTCTCGTGGGCAGCGTACTGCTCGCCTGCCAGTTCGCCGCGCTGGCCGACGACCTGGCCCCGCGCTGCGCAGACCGCGCGGCCGTGGAGCGGATCTATCACGACCATCGCACGGGCACGAAGCAGGCCTTTGAAAAGGCGATGCCCGCGGCGTTGCTGGAAAAGCTCGTGCGCGACGATGGAAAAAGGGAAGCCGTGCTGGAGCGTGTCTATGGCGTGCGGATCACTGGGCCGATGGTGGAGGCGGAAGTGCAGCGCATCAATGCCACCACGCGCGCGCCGGAGATGCTCACCGAGATCAAAGCCGCGCTCGGCAATGATTCCGCGAAGTTTGCGGAGGTCTTTGCGCGGCCCATCGTCGTCGAGCGCACGTTGCGTGCGCATTTTGAAAATGACGACACAGTCCACGCGCCACAGCGCCGACTCGCCGAGAGCGCACGGCTGCGGGTGCTTTCCGAGAAAGCCGCGAAGGACTGGGCGCAGGTGACGTGGAAGCTGTCGCCCCGACCCGCGGACGACGCTCCGGCTCCGCCCGCTGCCGCACCTAGCTCCACGACTGCCACGAACAGCGGCGGCCTGTATCGCAACGAAGCCACCGCGCAAATCGCGCAGGTTCTATCTCCACCGCAGCAGAGTAAGGCGGACAAGGATCACTACTTTGCAGACCTTCCTGCAGAACTCCAAAACGTCCTCCGCGTCCAGCTTCGCCAGCCCGGCGATGTCAGCGCGATCATCGAAACATCATCCGCCTTTCAATGCTACCTCGCCCGCGAACGCACTGCGGAGATTTTCTCCGTGGCCGTGCTCACCGTGCCGAAGCGCACCTGCGCCGAGTGGCTCGCCGAACAGCCTCAGCCATAACTCACATGAAGACCCACGCCTCCATCACTCTGCTGCTCCTCGCCCTCAGCGCCGCACTGCACGCCGGGCCGCGCAGCAGCGCCAGCTACTCCATCCCCACCGATATCGCCGACTCCGGCGGACGGCGCACCACCAGCGCCAGCTATTCCAACGACGGCAGCATAGGCGGCGTCGCGGGCAGTTCCATCGTCGCCGCGCCCGCGGAATTGGCACGGCACGGCTACATCGGCCAGCTCTATGAAGTCACCGGGCTGCAACTCACCTCCACACCTCCCACCGTGAACGAAGGCACCTCGCGCCAGCTCAGCGGTGCGCAATCGCTCGATGATAACACCACGCTAGCCGTGCCATCCGCCGCCATCGCATGGAGTGTACTCAGCGGGCCGCTGACTAACATTAGCAACAGCGGCCTGGCCATCGCGGGCATTGTCTATCAAAACACCGCCGCGAGCGTGCAGGGCAGCTATGCCGGAGACATCGCCGCGCTCGGCCTCACCGTGCTGAACTCGAACCTCGACAACTACGGCAGCTATGCCGCGGACGGCATCAACGACACCTGGCAGGTCCAATACTTCGGCCTCAATAACCCACTCGCCGGGCCACTTCAGGATCCAGATTCAGACGGGCAGAATAATTGGTTCGAGTTCCAAGCCGGCCTTGTGCCGACCGATCCCGAATCCCGCTTCCTGCTGACCATCGAGTCCGTCCCCGGCCAGCCCGGCCAGAAGAATATCATATTCAGTCCACGCCTCAGCGGCCGCATCTACACCGTGTTGTCCAAGACCGATCTCGCCGTGGGAATGTGGCTCCCACTAGTCAGTTCGAGCGTCAGTGATCATCTCGACAAACGCACAGTGACCGATCTCGACGCGGGCGAAACGAAGTACTACCACGTCGAGATATACATACCGTAACGGCAAGCTGCATCGCGGGCTGGCTAGCCTATATTTCTCGCACACCCTGCGCGAGGTGCGACAGGGTGTGGCGGCGTGGCCGGAGCGCAAAGTGGCCCAGGCTTCAGCCCGAAAGCACCGTGCGATTGGGTTAAAGCCCAAGCTGCTTTTCGGGCTTCGCCTTTCCCTTCAGCAGGGTCTGAGAAATTCTGGCTAAAAAGTAATCGTCGCCTGCACGTAGCCGAAGTCGGCGTCGCTGTGGAAGCCGGTGCCCTTTAGGTAGTCGCCCGCGAAGAAGTGGCTGTAGCCGCCCTGCACTTGCAGGTTCTTCGAGGGATTCCACGTTACGACGAAGTCCACCTCAGAGCCGACATAGTCGCTCGCAGCGCGCGATTTGGCATTCAGCGGGCGCACGGCAGTGATACCGTTCGCGCGGTACCAAGTGTCATTCGTATCTGCGAGCCAGAAGGCGTGATAGTCCACCTGCGCGGTGACGTTTTTCATTGGCGTGACTTTGAAGCTCAGCATCGCGTTGTGCAGGTTCTGCCACGCAAAGACGTCCATGATGCCGTAGAATTTGTGGTTCGTTGGAAACAGGTTTTGGAACGTGCCGACATCGTTGTCCGCGGAGTTGCCGTCGCCGGACGCGTAGTTGTACTCCGCGTAAATGCGCGGCTTCATCGGCAGATCGAAGTTGTATCCGACGCCCACATTTGCCGCGAATGCGTTCAGGCTCAGCCCGCGCACGTCGCCAACCTGATAGGCGAATTCACCTTGGAATTCCAAGCCGTGCAGCTTTTTCGGATCGCCTTTGATGCGGGTACCGAGCGTGACGAAGTCGCTGTGTCGCGCATTCGCGCCGGTGGTGGACACTCCCCCCTGCACGTTGGAGGTGTTGCCGCGTGGTTCATCGATGAACAGCGAGTAGAGATCCACCGAGCCGAAGGACATCTCGTCGAGCGTCGCATAGACGCCGCTGAAGACGAGGCCGCGGTTGTTTTCAGTGCCGTTGAAAAGATCGGACTGGTTGAAGTTATTGCGCGTGATCACGACCGGCGTGGAGGTGAACGCATCAATCGTAAAGCCCTTCGTCTTGTAGGTCAGTTTCACGGCGTCGAAAGTGCGGCCGAAGTTATTCCAGTCGAACGCGCCGACGAGCCGCTCATCGCCGTACGACAGGATCTGCCGTCCGACTTTCAGTCCCCACGGGCTCTTCGTGTAGTCGGCGATCTCGATGTATGCTTGGCGCAGATCGAACGAGTCGTCGCCCTCCGATGCGCCGGTGCCGGGAATCAGCGTGCGACCGCCGAAAAATTCACGGCTGTCCTGGGCCTGCGCGTAAATCTTCAGCCACGGCACAGGCTTGAGCATCATGCCGAGGCGGAAGCGCTGGAGCAGGAAGCCGTCGTCCGTCACGGCGTTCACGCCGCGGTTGAAGTCGAAGTTATTCTCCCGCACTTCCCAGCGCAGGCGCTCCTGCACGTCGAAGACGACTTTCCCGTCCGCGAAGCTGAGGAGCGAAGCCGGTTCTGGTTTCTTCGCTTCGATTTTCACCGGCTGGCCGGCGATGGCGCTGCCGGCAAAGAGCGCAGCGGCGAACAGGGTGGTGATGTGTGGTTTCATTTTCGTTGTCATGATGTGTTGGTGGTTTGGTTTGTCTGGGCGGTTTTTGGGATTCAACAGGCAGCCGTTGGCGACATCTGCGCAGAAGGAGGCGCGACATACGGGATGCGTGAATGCGCGCCGACTTCAAGGAATTCGATG
>JAYVRQ010000149.1:0-2256 GCA_043776145.1 Chthoniobacteraceae bacterium | reverse complement strand
GCCGATGAGTCGATCGGGACGAACAACATCGATCTTCCGTCCGTGTTCGGTTTCCTCCAGCCGTTCAAGAATCCGTCGCTGCGCACGGTGTACCAGCGTCTCTTTTTCAATCCGCAAACGGGCGCGAATTCGCTCAGCGGATTCGGGCTCGATCACGATGGCGCGGGCGGAATCCACGCGAGGCCGGGTCTCAGCGCGGCGGATAATTTCGATGTCGATGCCTTCATCCAGTGCATCGAATCCGGCGTGCCCCCGGCAGTCGGATTGTGGGCGACTTTCAAAGCGCAGAATGCCGCTGAGGCCGCGCTGCTCGCGACGGTCGCGGTGCTCGAAGAGCAGACGGTGGATTTTGCCATCGAACTCATCGCGCAAGGCGTGGTGGGCGGGCGCCGCCGCAATTTTTTCTACCACTCCGACACACAGCATTACCGGGCCGACAAAGCCGGGGAGCCCGCGCTGTCGCGCGCGGAATTGCTCGCGCTCCTGAGTGGCACGGATGCACTCACTTTCCTCGGCGTGCCCTACGGTCGCGGCTCGCGACTCGGCGGGGACCGTGACAGCGATGCGGTGCTCGACGGGGACGAACTCCCGCCCGTGCTGACCGTGAGCCGCGTCGGGCCAAACGTGCGACTCGAATGGCCCGCGCAACCCGCTGGCTGGGTGCTCGAATCCGCGTCGAGCCTTGGCGGGCAATGGCAGGTCGTCACGCACCCGCAAACGGTCATCGGGCTTTCGATCCAGATCGACGATCCGGCGGGAGCCGCGCCCACGCGGTTCTACCACTTGCGCCGGACTTGGTGAAAGCGTGAGCGCGGGACGCGGGACGAATGGCTTGCGCGCGTAGTTCTTCCTGCAAGAATTGCGGTCAACTTCCAAGGTTATGAACGGTCCTTCCAATCCTCGTCCCACTACGCAGCGCGCCCCGGCTCCCGTTCGCGCGAAACCGGGTCCGCCAAAGATGGCTGCGCCGCGGCGTGCTCCGAGGGTGCCTGTCGTGCAGGCGGGATCGAATGGCGGCGGTGGGTTTTGGGTGGGGATGCTTTTGGTCGCGGGGGTCGCGGTTTGGTTTTGGTGGAATGGGTCGCGCTCGACTCCACCGAAAAAAATCGCGGGCACCGCGCCGGTCGTCGAGGCGCCGCCGGAGCCGGTCGCGCCTGCGCGGATCGTGGAGCAGCCGACGAAGATTGCGAAAGCCGCGCCGCCGATGGCTCCCGCGCCGATGCCGGAAAAAACCGAGCCCGTTCCCGCGCCACCTCCGCCGGTCGCAGCGGCTCCCGATCCTTTTGCGCAGCCCGCCGTCCTTGATGCGCTCAAGGGCAAAACCGCGGTCCATGTGAAACGCGCGGAGGCCGCGCTCGACGAGGCTTTCACGAAAGGCAAGTGGACGCAGTATGGCGAGTGGCTGCGCGCGGGGCTCGCGGTCGAGTTGAAAACGATGACGGATTTTTCGCAGCCGCAGAGTTACGACCGCGTGCTGAAAAATCCGCTCTTTTACCAGGCGCTGCTCGAACACACGCTGCTCGTCCGCCTGCCCGCCGACGCCCGCGCGTATCTGACCTCGGACAGCGGATCGCGCCCGTTTTTCACCTGGCTGCTGAAAACGCCGGACGCCGCGCAATCGCTGCTGAAGAGCCTGCGGCCCGAAGACAACGCGCGCGAGGTCTTGCGCATCTGGGCGCTGCTCGCGGCGGAGGATGACGCGGCGCGCGGAAAATATCGCGAACTCGCGCTCGCGGTCGCGCTGGTTTTCGACAAGCCATTCCGGCCCGATTGGAATGGCGAACGGCTGGAGATCACGCCGCGCGAACGCTTCGAGTATTACAAAGAGAAGAATGAAAAGGGGCAGCTCCAGACGCACATTCATCGCTACGCCGCGAGCGATCTGGTGTGGGTCGTCGCCGATCCGGTGCCGGTGTCGGAGCTGGATTGGGCGCTGAAGAAAGTGCATCTGCGGCAGAAGAACTGGGGCGAGGCGTACGGCATGGTGAAGTACGACATGGAGAAGGCGGTGACGGGTGAAATGAAGAAGCCTTACGACTCCTACACGTTCGCCGAGATTTTGGAAAAAGGCGGCGTGTGCGGCGACCGCGCCTACTTCGCCGCCTACACGGCGCGCGCGAATGGCATCCCGGCGACGATCATCGGCGGGGATGGACCGGGCGGCGGTCATGCGTGGATTCGCTGGATGCCGGACGATGAAAAATGGGCGGAGTCCGGCCGCATCGGCGGCTACGCGGCGGGCACGACGACCGATCC
>JAYVRQ010000148.1:0-2258 GCA_043776145.1 Chthoniobacteraceae bacterium | reverse complement strand
CGCCGCGAGCAGCGCGCGTCGGAGTGCGGGAGCCTGCGCGCGTTCCTCTGGATTGAGAAAACGATTGCGCGAACTGAGAGCGAGCCCGTCCGCCTCGCGCACGGTGGGCGCGGCGACGACGCGCACCGGCAGATTCAGATCGCGCACCATGCGGCGGATCACCATGCACTGCTGGAAATCCTTCAGCCCAAATACCGCCGCCGTCGGCTGGACGATCGTGAAAAGTTTCAAGACCACCGTGCAGACCCCGCGAAAATGCCTCGGCCTCGACGCGCCGCACAGCGGGCCGGACACGCTTTCCTCATTCACCCAAGTTGAAAAATCCGCCGGATATATCTCCGCCGCGCTTGGGCAAAAAATCGCGTCCGCCCCGTGCTCCGCACACAGTTTCCGATCCGTAGCCAGCGTCCGCGGATACCGGGAAAAATCCTCCTTCGGCCCAAACTGCGCCGGGTTCACAAAAATGCTGACGACCACGAGCCCGCTCCCGCCTGCGATGCGGCGCGCGCGGTCGATGAGCGCCGCGTGCCCGGCGTGGAGCGCGCCCATCGTCGGCACGAGCACGACCGCCCCGCGCGAGGCGCTCACGAGACGGCGGACTGCCGGGATGCTGCGGATGATTTTCAAGAGAGCCCCGGCTTACCCGACATGCTGAAAAGCGCAAGAGCGGCACTGATACAAACTAAACGGGGAAAGGCGGATATTCGGACGAAAGGTTGGTTCGTTGTTTGCTATAAAAAACGTAAGCCGGATTTTCCGGTCATTTATGAACATCGCACTACATCAACACCGGCAGGGGTTCACCATTGTCGAGTTAATGATTGTGGTGGCCGTGATCGCACTGCTCGCCGGCATGGCGGTCCCGTCCTACACGCGCGCCCGCAAGCGCGCGCAGGCCACGCGCATCCTCGAGGATCTTCGGATGCTCGACTACGCGCTCGACCGCTGGGCCATCGAGAACAACAAATCAGTTGGGGACACCGCGACCCTCTCGGACCTCCAGCCATTCATCAAGACGGGCAGCAAGTTGTACGATCAGGGCGCCGACCTTTTCGGAAACAGCTTCGGCAGCACGTTCTCGGTGGATTCGATGCCAAAGGTGCCGATCCCGACTTACAACAGCCTGTCGGATGTCGCGCCAGCGGAATTCTGGTCGCCCTATCGTTAGTCCGCTCCCCGCGCGCCGCATCAGTCCCGAAAGGCGGGGTCTTCGGACCCCGCTTTTCTCTTTTCAACCAACGCCCGTTGCCTCTTGTTCCAGCCCATGTTTCGGAAAATCCTGATCGCCCTTCTTTGCGCCGCACCTTTCGTCAGCGCCGCTCCGCTGGATGTCAATGCGACCGTCCTTGAAGTCATCCGCACAATGCCGCGCGATGGCGGCTACAGCGTTGCATCGCCAGCCACGCAGCGCCTCGGCGAAGCCATCCGGCTCGGGGCGCGCGGCTTCAGCATGGAGGCGGCCGGTGCGGTTCCGAGTTATTGCAGTGGCGCGACTTATCTGGTCTTCACGGGCGTCTGCCAGCGGCTCATTCGCGAGGGTAGCCTTGTGCTTTCCGGCGACACACTGCGCGCCCTGCTCGTTACCGGACAGCGCGATGGCGAGGGCATTTGGGGAAGATGGAACGCGAACGGTCCAGGCACCGCGCGGCTTTTTCACGAGCTGGATTTGGGAAAAAATTTCACCGATTGGGATCAGGCGCGCGCGGGGGATTTCATGAAGATTTTTTGGAACAACGAAATCGGCGTGAAGGAGCGCGGGCACTCGGTCGTGTATCTCGGCACCGAGACGGAGGACGGCGTGGAATACGTGCGCTTTTGGTCGAGCAACAAACCGCGCGGCTACAGCGAAAAGCGTGTCCCGCGCAGGAGCGTGATGTACGCGATTTTTTCGCGCTTCGAGAATCCCGAAAATCTTGTCCGCGCGACGCGAATCCCTGCCGTGGATGCCTTTCTGGCCAGCATGTTGAAAGTGCGCTCCTCGCAGGCCGAGGTGCGGGAAAAGTGCGGGATGTGATTACAGCACGCGCAGCCGGACGAACTGTTTCACCTCGCCGCTGATCGGCGTTGGCGCGCGCCAGGTTTCCGTCACGGTGCAGTCGGCGTTTGTGGTGGAGTTCACCAGCACACACGTCGTGGACCAACTCGCAAGATCGGTCGAATACTGCGGCTGATACAGCAGGTCGCTCGTGTCGAACCGCTTGGTGAAAGTGATCGTCAGATATTCCCCCGGCACGCCGAGGACCGAGATCGTCTGCCGC
>JAYVRQ010000147.1:0-2262 GCA_043776145.1 Chthoniobacteraceae bacterium | reverse complement strand
ACCCAGAGGCTTTGCAGAACCCAGGTCGGGCTTTGTGTGCTGGAATTGGAGATGCTCCAGAGGACATCCTCGGCGCGATCAGCCCATCCCCATGTCGTCGCGGCGCGCGCGAGTGTCTCCAAGCGTTCAGGACGGTTCTCTGCTGCGGCGACTGCGGATTTCCAGACTCCGGCAGATCCGATGCGATCCCCGGACTGATCCATCGCCCATGCGAGAGTCGCTAGGCGGACGTATTCCATATACATCCACTTGGATCCCCTGAGCGTCTTCTGGAGTTCCGACCAGTTTTTGGCGACCGCATAGGAATCCGCCACGGCAATGGCCACAGGGGGCCGCGAGACGAAGTCCTCACGGATTCTTGGCAGAAGAGTCGGAACCTCTTTCGCATAGCCGTTGCGATTCATCCAGATGATCATTTCGTACGCGTACTCAACGTGATCCGTGGCCTCAGCCTCCAATCGTCCTCGCCACAATGCAAAATCCGGATCCTTCAGCGTGCGAAGTGTCGATAGGCGAAGAAGCTTGTCGGAAAATGGTGCCTTTACTTCATCGGCGAGGGCGGATGCAAGCTGTCTCGCGTGGTCTGCTTCACCATGACGAAGCGCATCAGACAGAAGCGCTCGCATCGCCGGCAGGCGTTCCTTTGAAGTAAGACTGAGCTGCTTCAGAAGTTCGAGTGCGTTGGTGCGTTCGACAGAGGAACCGAGCTTCAGGCGCACACTCGCCATGTTCAGTTTGAAGCCATCCTCATTGGCGTTGAGTTTTGCCGCCTCCGACCAATGGAATTCTGCTTTCACCGCATCGCGCTTGTTGAGCGCGACCAGTGCGGAGAGATGATGAAATTTTGCGGTGTCGTGATCCTCAAAAGGGATATTTCGCAGAATGCGATCCGCTGTTGGGATGTCGCCTGCCTGAATTGCGGCGGCGGCCCAACCTATGGAATTCTCTACATCATTTGGAAGGATCTGGGCAAGCTTCGCGCGCCACTCGACAGCGAGTGGCGAATGCAGGGCATCGAAGGATTGGGCGACGATACGGATGGCCTCTGTGCTCTGGCTGTTGAAAGCGAGGGCATTCTTAGCATCGAGAATTGCCTTCTTGTAGTCCGGTTTCGCAAAATAGGCGGCAGCCCGGTCGAGGTGTTTCTTCTCCCTCCAATGATGATAAAATTTCTTCGCTGGCGTCGTAGCAAAGTAACCGCCAATCGAGAGCACGAGCAAAGCGGCGGCCACCCATACCCACTTACTGCGTCCGCGCCTCGTGGAGTTCGGGCCTAACCGAGGTCCCCATCCGCGGAATGACTGATCTGCGATGTGGTCCACCAATCCCACCCGCCTGCCATGGCACTCCTCGCAGCAATTCTCGAGGGTTGTCCCGCGGCCGCTTGCTAGGAATTCCTTTCCGCAGTCTGTGCATCTTTGGAGGGGCGCGGGCTCGGGGCGCGTAAGAGGGACGATCCCCCTCGCAATCTCCTGAAACTTGTCTGAGAGGGTCTCGATCAAAAGTGAACGACGAGCCCTGCATGCTTCACAAAACTGAACCTCACCTTTGGTCCCCACTGCAAGCTGATAGCGTGCTCCGCAATCAGCGCAGTTGCGCCGACCGGATGCTAGGGCTCTATCTGCAGAGGGCAAAGGGTCTGACATTGAAGTCTAGAGTATAGCACCTTCCCTGCGAGGAGGCAAACTTCCTCCCTAAAAAATCTTGTGGGCCGTTCCTGTGTGCTGATGCGCTCGGTCAAGCAGTCACCAGCGACCTGCGACGGACCCGTGCTGCGGCACCGAATGAGAGCAAACCTAGCCCCATCAACATTCCAAAGGACGAGACTTCCGGCACAGCCAAAACCAAACTTACGTCGTCGAGCAGAATCTCCTGTCCGGACGCACCACCACCCGTGAATGAGAGACGCTCGGCGCCCGCAGCGCTGTAAACTAAGAATTCGACATGGTTCCAGTTTTGCGGCACAGGCACGGTGCTCGGAATATAGTTGATACCTCCCGTAATGGAACCGCCATACGTGCCACCCCAGTTCACGGTGAGGAAGTTGTCGGGGGAGACAACGGCAGGTCCCTGAGTCGAGACCCAAAGCCCAACTGTGTACCATTGCCCGGCAACAGCCGTCGTAACCTGGGAAATAAATGCATCATATGGCGCTCCGGATGCGGAAAATACCGCAGCAAGATCGCCGCCGTGCGGGCCGTTCCCCGGCGCTACAGGAAAATACGCATCTTGGTTGGTAGCGGAAACAAAGCCATTGGCACC
>JAYVRQ010000146.1:0-2266 GCA_043776145.1 Chthoniobacteraceae bacterium | reverse complement strand
CGACCGTCACCGGCGGGGTGAATCTCTATTTCAACAGCGTCAACATGACGGGCAGCATCGGGACCGGAAGTTCGACCGCTCTCACGGCGGCCATCTACATCGGTTCGGGGGCCAGCGCGCTGGATCTGCGCAATAATGTCTTCGTGAACACCCAGGCGGGAACCAGCGCCACCCAGAAGAACTACGCGATCTATTCCGCCGCGACCAGCGCTGCATTCACAACGATTGATTACAACGATTATTTCGTCACCAACACCTTTAACGCCGCATCGGCCATCCTTGGGTTTCTGGCCTCGGACCGCGTGGATCTCGCCAGCCTCCAGGCCGGATTTGGGCAGAATGTGCATTCCCTCGCCAGCGATCCGCTATTCGCCTCGGCGACCGATCTGCATGTCGGCTCCGGTCTGTCCCCCGTCCAGAATGCCGGCACGCCAATCGCGGGAGTGCTGGTGGATTTCGACGGCGAAGCCAGAAGCGCAACGACCCCGGAAATAGGCGCGGATGAATCCGCCGCGAACGCGCCGATCGTCTCCACGCCCACCCGCACCAGCATCACTTCCACCAGCGCCGTGCTCGGTGGCAATGCCACCGGTGACGGCGGCGCGGCAATCATCGAACGCGGGGTGGTGTACTCCGTCACCACGGTGAACGCCAACCCGCAGATCGGCGGGTCGGGCGTGACGAAACTGACCAGCGCAGGCACCACCGGCGTCTTCACAGTGAACGTCGGCGGCCTCACCTTGAGCACCGGATACTCCTTCAAGGCGTATGCCACCAACACCGTGGGCACGACTTACACGGCCCCAGTTTCGACCTTCACCACTCTCTCCGCGCTGAACCACTGGCGGCTGATCTACTACGGCACCACGAGCAATACCGGCAACGCCGCAGACGCCGCAGACCCCTCTCAAACAGGCATCCCGAATCTCGCCGTCTTTGCCTTGTTCGGGCCGGGCCAAAATCCCGCACTCGTGACCACTGGCATGCTTCCACAGCCGCAGAATATCTCAGGCAGCTATGTGGTGACCTTCACGCAGCCCGCCGGCGTCAGCGGAGTGATCTACGGTGCGGAATGGATCACCGACCTCGGCTCCGGAATATGGACACCGATGACAGACACCGGCAGCGGCAGCACGCACACATTCAGCGTGCCCATCGGCACAAACATGCAACTGTTCATCCGGCAGCGGGTGAGCACGCCGTAGCAGCCCCCGAAAAAGCGGCTCAGTTCTTGGTCGCTACCGACCGGAGTTTTAGTTCGTAGCCGGTGAGTTCCGCGCCGCGGCCCATCGCGACTTCCACGAGGCCCTCGCCTTTCCTCCACACCATGCGGCTGAAGTGCCCGGAGCCATCGTGCCAGCTCTCCCGCCGGCAAGTGTCACCCTTCGGCTTTACCTCGGTGATCCACATGCCGTCTTTGAATTTGAGCACTCCCTTGGTCAGCGCGACGACGTCCGTGTTGTCATGGCGCGGCTGCTTTTTCATCCCACGGATAACGCGGATTTCCCGATCCATGTCCGCGCTGTTGAGTTCCAGGATTTCGTTGTCCGTCACGAGCAGGTAGAACGGCCCGACGTTTCGCTCCGATGCCGCGGGTGTCACCTTGAAAGTGATCCGATAGATTTCGCCCCACGGCATCGTCTCCAGTCGCAGTGTGGTGACGGTCGCGGAAAGCGGCGCGCGTTTTCCGCCATCGCCCTTGTCGTTGATGCCGAGACGATCCTGATCCCACTCCTCGCCGGTGAACTCGCGAGTCACCGGCTGCTCGTTGGAAAGATGGAGGTACGGATTTGCGCCGAGCGCACAAACGACCGATGCGAGTAGCGCGAACAGCGGCTTCACAGCATCAGACGGCGGAAAATTTCATCCATCGGCAACTGGAGTCCGACGTAGAACTCGCCGAACTCGCCGAAGCGGTGCGTCACTTCGTCGAAACGCATTTCGTACACGATGCCCTTCAGGTCCATCGGATCGTGCGCGAGCAGCGTCACGCCCCATTCCCAGTCGTCGAGGCCCGTGCAGCCGGTGATGAGCTGGAGGATTTTCCCCGCCCACTTCCGGCCCACGCGTGCGTGGCCGCCCATGAGTTCCTTGCGCTGCTCATGCGTGAGCGCGTACCAGTTTTGGTCGTCGGTGCCGCGGCGTTTCGACATCGGGTAAAAGCACATCGCTTCCCACGGCGGGAGCACAGGATAGAGCCGGTGCTGGAGGTAATGCTCGATTCGCGTGCGCCATTCCCCGAGCGACTTCTCGTGCTCCGGCGTGC
>JAYVRQ010000145.1:0-2268 GCA_043776145.1 Chthoniobacteraceae bacterium | reverse complement strand
CCTGCTGATTCTGCAAATCCGTCAGCAGCCGCGTCGCCTCCGCGACATTCACCGGCAGGTCTTTGTCCGCCTTGCGCACCCATGATTCGGCCTTCCGCGCGAGCACGATTTTTTCGCGCCCCGCGCCATCGATGGTGATGCGATCCACGATGTCCGACTCGACGCGCAGCAGGCTTTTGTCGCGCAAATCGTTCGGCTTCGTCTCCAGCAAATCCGCCACCGCCTTCGGCAGCACGACCACCGACTCGCGCGTGGAAAGCCGCGCATAAATTTTGTCCTTCTCGTCCTTCGGATTCGCGCCGATTTGCAGCACGACCGGCTTCTCCGCGCCTTCGGAAAAAAGCGAGATCGTCCCGCGCGGCTCCTGCAATCCATACGCGGCGAGGTTCGCGGAGTCGGCCACGAACGACGCGATCTGCGCCGTCGCCGCGTGCGAAATGAGGTCGCCGATTTTCGCGTCGTCGCCGCGCGCCGCCAGCGGTTTCAGCGACGACCAGTGCCCGTTTTTCTTTTCGAGTTCGATTTCCCCGGCGGCGCTTTTGATCGCCACCCTGTTCACCTGCGCGCTCGTCAGGTCCGTGAGTTTTCGGTCGCGAAATTCGTCCGCCTTTTTCGTGATCTGCCTTTTCAGTTCGGTGGAAATAACGAACACCTTTTTGTCGTCGGCCAGTTTCACATACTGCTTCCCTTCCACCGCCGCGTCCTTGCCCAGCAGCAATTCCACTGGCTTCCCTTCGCCGCCAAACGTCACTTTCGTTTCGGAATTCGCGAGGCCGTAATCCTTGAGTTCATCTTTCCCGACCGGCTTGTCCACGCCGATCACCGCGTCGAAATTCAAAAATTCCGCCGTCGTAAAAAGGCCGCTAACTACCATCGTGCTCGCGCGATCCTTCACCGGCTTTTCGAGCATCCACACATCGTTGTCGCGCTTGCGCAGTTCGATCACGCCGTCCGCGTTTTTGATCTCGATGGAATTGATCCTGTCGCGGTCGAGGCTCACAACTTTTTTCGCATCGCGCAGCGCATCGACCGTCGAAGGCTGCGTGGAATCGACGAACTTGATGTAGGCAAAGATGCCGCCAGCCAGCAGAAGGAGAAGAAGGGTGCTGCGAAGTTTCATGGGTCGGGTTGGGTGTTTAGTTCCGGCGCTGCCACCACGAGAAGATGCCGAACAGCGCGACAAATCCGGGGATTCCGAGAACCACGGCGGCGAAGATTTTCGACATCTTTTCCTCGGTCAGATCCAGCGAGAAAGTTTTGCGCTCCTTTGGTGCGATGCCGATCAATTCCTCGCGATTCAGCATCCAGTTGAGCCCGGCCAGCGCGAAATCGAGGCCGGACTCGTTGAGCGTGTTGTCGCGCAGGAAATCGCCGTTGCCGACGACGATCATGCGCGCGGTTTCAACGCTCACACGCTTGTCCGCGAGCGCGCCTTTTTCCACACTCACGGCGAGTGCGAGCGGCTTTTGGTGGTCCTTCTTCAAGTCGGGATAAACCGGCGCACCGTCGCCGCCCGCGTAGTCCGTCTCGCCCCAATAACCATCGGCAGCCTGAATCAGCGGGGTCAGGTTGATGCCCATTGGCCCCGCCCTTTGCACATCCAGATAGATCGACTGCGTCGCCCCGCCGAATTGCGTGCCGATGCCTTCGAGCCGTTTCGTGATCGGCGAGCCCGGCATTATCATGGCTGCCACCTCGCGCATGATCGCCACGACTCCGGGACTGAGCGGCAGCGTCCGCAGCACGCGATCATCCTGCGGACGGATGCCATTGTCGGCGAAGAATTCCGCCAGCTTTGGCAGCGGATGCGTGGGATCGAGCGAGATGAAAAGCCGGCCCTTTTTATCCCAATACTCGCGCACGAGCTTCATCTCGCGTTCCGACAAATCATACTTCGGCGCGAGGATGAGGATGGCTCGCGCGTCGTCGGGCACCTTGTCCACATCCCCGAGCTTGAGCGCCTCGGCCTTGATGTTCTGGCGCTCGATGAAGGTCCGCAGCTTGATGATCGTCTCCGGTCCGCCCGCCGCTTCGTCGATCGGACCCGTGCCCAATTCCGGCTCGCCGTGTCCCGCGAGAAGATAGATTTTATTCTGCTTCTCCTCGGTCAGTTCCAGCAGCGCGCTGGTGATGGCTTGCTCGCCTTTGAAGGACTTCAGCGTGGGCGGTTGCCCCATCATCATCCCGCTCTGATCCATCTCCGCCATGTCCCCCGCGTTCACAAACTTCACCTTCCCGCCATAGTCGAGAATCACCAGGTTCTCATTC